>CP031585.1:4832500-4972500 GCA_003217735.2 Marinibacterium anthonyi
TTCGGCGCGCCGCCCGTCAATGCCTCTGATTGTTCCGACCTCAACCCCGCTTCCGTTTCCGTCAGCGCCGTCTCGGCCGCCCCGTCAGCGCCTCAGCGCCGCCGGTGAAGGGGGTTCTACGGATGTGCCGTGCGAGTCGCAAGAGCATTTTTGCGGTTTTTTTCGCTGCCCGTACGTCACCACGCCATGGCGTGAAAACCGCGCGGCGCAGTCGTGGTCATATGGTGGCCGATCTAGCGTCTGCCTGGCCAAGACATACAAAACATTGATGAAATGCCGGATCGGAGCCCCAGGCCGACCATGCAGGATTTCTGGCCAAGCCCCCTGCCCGGCCAAGAAAAAATCCGCGCATCCATCGTGGCACAGCCTTCCTTCCCGCATCCGTTGCCTGATCACCGGGGCGATTCATGTTGGAATCGGCCCCTGACACCCCCGAGTCAGATCGGGTCTGACAGGAACGTGTGTTCGGCGCAGGCCCTCGCCCGTGGTAGTTTCGCCAAGGCAATTCCCCAAGGATCGGCGCAGGGCGGGCGCGACGGCATGAAACTGGTTCACGACGGCTCTTCAGGGTTCGTACGACGGGATCTGGTCGTCTTTGCGCTGATCGGCGTGGCGCTCGGGGCCCTGACCTATCGCGGCACCCGCCTGTCGCCCCCTGCGCCCCAGGCCACACTCACCGCGACCGAGGCCGAAACAAAGGCCGCGGCGGGCGAGATCACCCTGATCGACATCCGCAGGCCCGACGAATGGCACAGCACCGGTATCGCCGCGCCCGCCCATCCCCTGGACATGCGGCAGCAGGATTTCCTGGCCCGGCTGCGCGACATCGTTCCGCCCGGCACACCCGTCGCCGTGATCTGCGCCCGGGGCGTCCGGTCGGCCCGGGTCGCGGCCCAGATGCGGCAGGCCGGGTTCGACCAGGTCCTCGACGTGCCCGAGGGCATGATCGGGTCCGCCGCCGGTCCGGGGTGGGTTGCGCGGGGATTGCCTCTCAAACCTTATGACGGAGACAAGTGATGGCAGTGCGATATCTTCTGGCCGCGCTTGGCGCCAGTTTTGGCGTCAGCGTTGCGGGCCCGGCAAGCGCCGATTGCAACGGCGCGCCCGCCCCCTGCGAGATCGCCAGCGGGACATATGACATACGCCTGCCCGAAACGTCCGCCGATGCGCCGGTCGTGATGTTCCTGCATGGGTATGGCGGCGACGGGATGGTGACGATGAACAAGCCCCAGCTGGTCGATCCGCTGCTGGCCCGGGGCTATGCGGTGATCGCCCCCGATGGCCTGCCCCGTGGCGGGGACGGTCCGAACAGCTGGGCCTTTCGGCCAAGGGATGGCGCGCGGGACGAAACCGCCTTTCTGACGGATGTCGCGCGCGATGCGGCCCGGCGGTTCGGCGTCAGCGACACCAAAGTCATCCTGGCGGGCTTTTCCGCCGGCGCGTTCATGGTGAGCTACCTGGCCTGCAAGGCGCCGCAAAGCTTTGCCGCCTATGCGCCGGTGTCGGGCGGCTTCTGGCACCCGTACCCGGATCACTGCGACGGGCCGGTGCGGCTGTTCCAGTCCCACGGCTGGGCCGACTCGGTCGTCCCGCTGGAAGGCCGGCCCCTGGGCAACGGCACCTATCGGCAGGGCGATATATGGGCGGGGATGGAGATCTGGCGCGCGGCCAATGCCTGCCCGGATGACGATCCGTCCGGCATATCGACCACCGGCGACTTCATGCGCCGCCAGTGGTCGGATTGCGCCCCGGGAAGCGACCTGGAATTCGCGCTGTTTCCCGGGGGACATGTCGTGCCCGCCGGGTGGGCGGACATGATCCTTGACTGGTACGAGGCCGAGGACGGCAGCCAGGCCGCCCTTATTCCGCCGGAGTAGCGACGGCCGTGCCGTCCAGGACCGACTTCAGCTCGGCCCGGTAATGGCGGGCGGCACGGGTGATCGCCGGTTCGACATATTCCTCGCGCGTGCCCATCACCACCGGACGGCGGCCAAAGCTGAACCCGCTCAGCGCCGAAAGCGGAACCGCCAGCGCCAGGCTCAGACCGATCGGCATCAGCCAGACCGAAACAAAGCCCGTCACGATCCCCAGCATCAGAAGCAGGCCGCTGACCGTTTCCAGCGCGTGGAACTGCAGCAGGGTGCGCAGGCTGTAGTGGCCCCCCTCACGGGTCTGCGGCGACCAGCCCTTCTGCAGGCCGAAGGCGGTTCGGAACACGGCGATCATCTGCTGCACCATCAGCACGGGCGCATAGATCACCGACAGGCAGACCTCGGTCACGAAGGAGGCGCCAAAGCGGCCGACCCCGCCGTACTGGCTGAACTGGTCGCCGGTCATGCGCAGCGCCCCGATCCCCATCAGCTTGGGCAGCAGCAGCATGGCGTAGACCAGCACGATGACCAGCACGTGGCGACCGTCTTCCATGTCGGGCCAGGTCGGGAACAGCGGGTTGGATGGCGAGAAGTAGGTCAGGACCGATTTCTCTTCGCCCACACCGATCAGCGCCCACATAACCAGCAGCGCGAACCAGATCGGCGACATCAGATACCCCATGGCGCCGTGGAACAGGTGGAACCGCGACATCGCAGACAGGCCGCGCGCACCCAGAAGACGAAGGTGCTGCAGGTTGCCCTGGCACCAGCGACGGTCGCGCTGGATGTGGTCGATCAGCGTCTGCGGCGTTTCCTCGTAGCTGCCCCGGATCCGCGGCAGGAACCGCACGCCCCAGCCGGCGCGGCGCAGCAGGCCGGCTTCGACGAAGTCGTGGCTCATGATCAACCCGCCCCCCCGCAGCCCCTTGACCCGCGGCAGGCCGGCCGACGCGGCGAAGGCCCGGGTGCGGATGATCGCGTTGTGACCCCAGTAGTTGCCTTCCTCGCCACACCAGCGGGCCATGCCTTCGGCCAGGGCCGCGCCGTAGACGCCGTTGGCGAACTGCTGCATCCGGGCAAAGACCGACTGCGCGCCGATCAGCTGCGGGAAGCTCTGGATCAGGCCGGCGGACGGGTCTCGGGCCAGGGAATCCGTCAGCTCGGCGATCGCGTCGCCGGTCATCAGGCTGTCGGCGTCCAGCACCAGCATCGCATCCCAGTCGGCACCCCAGTTGACGACCCAGTCCGCGATGTTGCCGACCTTGCGGTCGGTATTTTCCTCACGACGGCGATAATACAGCTCAAGACCCGGCGACAGCGATTCACGGATCGCGGCGACGGCGGCCTGTTCCTGCACCGCGATCGCCTCGTCCCGCGTATCCGACAGGACGAAGACCGCATAATGGTGCCCTTTCCCCTTCTCGCGCAGCTCCTCCAGCATCGACTTGGCGTTCCCCAGCACGTACCAGGGCACCTCGTTGTAGACCGGCATCAGCAGCGCGACCTTCATCGGCTTGGCCTGGCCTTCCACCCGCTGCGGCGTCTGGCGCGACAGCGACACCAGCCCCAGCGCGACGGTCGAGACCGTCAGGCAGATCCAGAAGAAGTTGAACCCGATGAGGACGAGCAGCACGATCTCGAGCCAGGACAGCCCGTCGGACGCGAACCATCCGTGCATCACGTAGATCAGCCCGAAGGTGGCAACCGTCGCCGGGCTGAAGGACAGGATGCGCCACAACGCGACATCGCGCGGACGCTGCGGCCCGGGGGCCTGACCGTCCCGGAACCGGGCGGCGAAGTTTTGGATCGGCATCGCAAGCGGTGCCTTCGGTGGCATGATAAGCAGATTTTGGAACATGTTAGGCCTCACGCAGTCCAGCGGTAGAGCCAGGCTTCACTGGCAGGCGCGCCGTCCTTGAGGAGCTGGGCGCGGATTTCGACCATTTTCAGGTCTTTGGGGTCGAAACCGAAGGCAAGCCTGGGCCCGCCCGTCTCGGGGTTGCGTTGCAGCACCCCCTCGGTGGTTTCGACATGGGGCGACGACAGCTGCACCCCGATCTTGTCCAACCCGTCGTCGAACAACGGGTTGGCTTCGAAATCGATCGCCACAAGCTGGCCTTCGTGCCAGCCATCGCCCATGGCGGTGTTCAGGACCCGGGGCAGGCCATTGGCAAGCGGTTCTTCTTGTCCCCAGGTCAGGCGATAGGCCAGGTCGACCTGTTCGCCCGCTTTCATCACCTCGGCCGGACGCCAGTAGGCGACGATATTGTCGTAGATCTCGCGGTCGGCCGGAATTTCCACCAGCGTCACCGCCCCCTTGCCCCAATTGCCCTTGGGCTGCACCCAAAGGCCGGGGCGCTTGTGGTACAGCGCCTCGAGATCGTTGTAGTCGGAAAACTTGCGCGGCCTCTGCAGCAGGCCGAACCCCTGCGGGTTCTCGTCGACGAACGAAGATATCTGCAGCTCCCTTGGGTTGTTCAAGGGGCGCCAGATAACTTCGCCAACGCCATTGCGGATCAGCAGCCCGTCGCTGTCATGAACCGCCGGGCGGAAGTCGTGGAACCGGGTGCGGTCCTTGCCGTCGAACAGGAACATCGACGTCAGCGGCCCCAGGCCCACGTGGTCGATATCGACCCGGGGGAACAGGGTCGCCTCGACCTCCATCACGCATTCGGACCCGGGCGTGATCAGGAACCGGTAGGCCCCTGACACCGAAGGGCTGTCCATCAGCGCATGCAGCACGATCTCGCGCTGGTCCGGACCCGGCGCTTCCAGCCAGAATTCGATGAACTCGGGGAATTCCTCGCCCTCAGGATCGGCCGTGTTCAGCGCCAGGCCACGGGCCGACAGGCCATAGATCTCGCCCACGCCGATGGCGCGGAAATAGCTGGCGCCCTGAAAGACGCAGAATTCGTTCTTGTGCCCGAACCCGTCCAGTTCCGTCCGCAGGCGCAGGCCGGAATAGCCCAGCCCATCCTCAACCGGCAGGTCGGGCGCCTTGTCGGTCCGGTCGAACCGCGAGAAATCGAAGGCCACGGGCTGGGCCATGCCGTTTTCGACCGTGTTGATCCGGACGGGGCGCGGGAAATAGGGGCCGGGCAGAAAGAAATCGACCTCGTAGGACCGGTCCGTCCCGTGCCACAGCGCCCGGTCGTGGCGCGCCCACATGGTCAGGTATTGCTCATAGCTCATGTCCAGCCAGTCGGCGGGCGCAGAGTCGCGCAGATGGAACTTGGATCCGGCCAGGTCGCGGGCGCGCTGGATCACCACCGAACGATCGAACGGCACATCCGAACCGGACGCGAACGCCGCGCCGGATGCAAGAACTGCAAGTACGGTGGATGCGAAGAAATCTCTTCGGTTGATCGTCATGAACGCTTGCTCCGCCAGGGCTGGGATTTGAACCAGGAGGCCGTGTAGGCTACTGTCACAAGCAGGCAAAACCCGATTAGGTTCCCGACGGTTACAACAAAATTGCTGCGACCGAAGTGATCCATGACCACTCCGATCAGCCTGGCCATGGCCATAGACGCCACGAAGACGGCAAGAGATTGCTGACCGACCTTCGTGATGATCGTCAGCAGGAAATGGCCGACCCACCCGTCATACAGCCGCGACAGACGCCCCCCGTTTTCCCCCGCCCAGTACCAGGCCAGATAGCCCAGCGAGAGGAAGTGAACATAGCGTAACAGCCCGAATTCAGTCTTGATTCTCAGTTCTTCGGTCAGCGGCCAGGTCGGCCGGATCTGGCCGCCAAGCGCGGGCAAGGCATCGTTGATCCAGGTGAACACCTTCCACGATCCGAACGGCGATCCCAGGATCAGAAACGCGGCGGCGGCCCATGCGATCCATGCCTCGCGCGGGGGTTTCGGCAACCATCCGCGCATGAACCCGAATCCGGTGAAAAACAGCAGCTGCCAGCCGAACGGATTGAAGAACCACTCCCGGTCCGACCAGGGTTCCGCCGGCAGGCCCAGCAGGCCAAGGTTGGCGGCCAGCCAGATCGCCAGGCTGCCGGCGATCACCACAGGGTTCCCGGCCCGCGCCAGCCCCATCATCAGCGGCATCATCGCCAGGATGACCAGGTACATCGGCAGGATGTCGAAATAGTTCGGCACGTAGGTCAGCGTGAACAGTCCCACGATCTGGGGCATCGGGTCCTTGAACAGCGGCCACAGGTTCAGCGCGGTGACGTAATCCTTCTCGAACCCGCCGTAATATTCGATCCAGGCCATGGTCATCGCCACGAAGAAGAACAGGCAGATATGGGCCCAGTAGACCTGCCAGCAGCGGAAGGCGACGCGCGCGGCGCCCACCCACCAGCCCTTGCGTTCAAAGCTGCCGCCAAAGGCGATGGCCGACGCCATGCCCGAACAGAAGACAAAGATCTCGGTCGCGTCGGAGAACCCGAAGCGGGCGGGGATCCAGTTGGCCCAGGGGTTGAACGGGATATGCGCGATGAGGATGATGAACATCGCAATCCCGCGCGCGACGTCGAGCCTGAGGTCTCGCGTCGTGGGAATGGCGCCCACCGTCGAAGAAGCGGCAGGCCGAGTGGCAGCGCAGGCCGCTGTAGGCGAAAGGCTATTCATCAGCCTCCCCTGGGAATTGTCATCGAGGTTATTGTGCCGGGACACTTCGGGCTTCGCCATGGCCACGCCCGGCCGCGATCAGATCCCGGCGGATTGCGGCGAATTGGTCGTCTCTGCCGGCACGCATTCGCCGACGCTCATCCAGCAGAACCTCAACTGCGTCAAGCTGTCCTGAACGCAGACCGGCATCAATCGTGATACGTTCGAACACATCGCGCTGCGCGTGGCTTCCTCCGGCCCTCTGAAGGCGGCCCCGGGCCGCTGTTAGCGCCCCAAATGCCCGCAAATACGCCCCTTCGCCAAAAGCTTGCAGCCCCCGCGCCATGCCCAGACCCGGGTCACACATGCGATCAGCCGAATCAGTTTCCTGCCGCTGAGCGTCGCTTGCGATTCGCGCGATCATCCGGGCGGCGTTCTCGTCATCCCCGGTCGCGGTCAAAGCCAGCAGGTAATGCAGGTCCGCGAAAATCAGGCTGCCGTCCTCGGTCCGCTTCGCACACAGCGCCGACAGCTCTTCCCAGCGGTTGCCCACCTCGACGCCCTCCAGCTCCAGCCGGGCCAGCAGCGACGTCGCGTTCGAGATGTCGCGGTAATCGTCCGTCCGCTCCTTGCGGACCTCGCGGTCATACAGCGCCAGCACTTCGTCGATCTGGCCCAGGTCCAGGTGCATCAGCGCCTTGTGCCACCAGACGTGGAAGCGGAAGTTGTTGCAATGCGCCCAGGCGGCCTCGCGCCCGTCCAGCCAGTCCAGCCCGGCGCCGGCGTCGCAGGTCATGTCGTGCACATGGGCCACCGCGTGCAGACCCCAGGCGTCATCGGGCGCCATCCACAACGCCTGCCGCCCGGCAATCTCGGCCTTCTGGTAATCGCCGGTCTCTTCCAGCGCGAAGGCGTGACAGCCCAAAAGGTACCCCCGCCCGGCATGATCGGGCGCATAGGCGGGCAGCACCCGTTCGATCGACGCCCGCATGCCGTGGTTGTCGCCCAGCACGAAGCGGATCGCATGGCCCAGCTTCATCGCCAGCACGTCGTCGGGATGATCGTCCAACACCCGTTCCAGCATCGTCACGCTGGCCGATGGCCGCCCGTCGATCCACCGCGCCAGCGCCTCGACGAACAACCGCTCGCGGCCGCTGACATGGCCCTGGTTCACCGCAGCCAACGCCGCCCGGTAGGCATCATGCGCGGCCGGCACCACTTCGGACCGGCCCAGCAGCAGGGTGAAAAGCCCTTTCACCGCCTGCCCCAACCCGAACCCGGGTTCCGCGGCCAGAACCGCGCCCAGGTGTTTCGGCGTGCTTGCCCCATGCGCCAGAAAGGCCATCTGGGCGGCGTTCCAATCCTCCAGCGCGGACTGCGTTTCCAGGCTTGTCGGCTGGCCGAACAGATCGTGTCGCATCAGGATTCCTAACCGCTGGGTAGCTTTCTCTTAAGCAGAGTTAGCAAATCCCGGCGGTCATCGGGTCCGTGTTACAGCCATATTGACGCATTGGTGACCCCCGCGCCCGGCCCCGTGATCGGCTGTAACATTGGATCGCCCCAAATCAGGGCGATCCTTGCGCAGCAAGGTGTTGTCAGGTGTTGTCAGGCTTCGAACGGGTCTTCCCGGGACAGGATCCTGTCCGTATCGGCGCCGAAGGTCGGCGGCGCATGGCGATAGGTCACCGGCGTCTTCGAGAATTTCAGCGGGTTGCCGATCAGCTCGACAGGGCCCGGCGCGGCCTCCATCCCGATCTTCATCTCGCGGGCCGCGACCTGGTCGGTGGCGAATACCTGGTCCAGCGTCTGCACCGGCCCGACCGGCACTTTCACCGCCTCCAGCCCCGCGATGATCTCGGCCATCGTGCGCGCCGCCATGGCGGGCCGCAGGATCGCGTTCAGCGCATCCCGATTGGCCAGCCGCGCCGGGTTGGTCGCGAACCGCTCGTCCTTCGGCAGGTCGTCCAGCCCCAGGTATCCGCAATAGCGCCCGAACTGCCCGTCGTTGCCGACAGCCAGGATCACGTGGCCATCGGACGTGGCATAGACGTCGTAAGGCACGATATTCGGATGCCCGTTGCCGCGCCGCTGCGGCACCTGGCCCGACAGCATGTAGTTCACGCCCTCGTTGATCATCCACGCGATCTGCGCATCGACCAGCGCCAGCTCCACGTACTGGCCTTCGCCCGTCCGGTCCCGGTGGCGCAGCGCCGACAGGATCCCCACGGTCGCATACATTCCGCACATCACGTCGGCGATGCCCACGCCCACCTTCATCGGCGCGCCATCGGGGTCCCCGGTCAGCGACATGATCCCGCCATAGCCCTGCGCCATCAGGTCATAACCCGGCTTCTCGCGGTTCGGCCCGGTCTGGCCGTAGCCCGAGATCGAACAATAGATGATCTCCGGCTGCTCCTTGGACAGCGTTTCGTAATCCAGCCCGTATTTCGCCAGCCCGCCGGGCTTGAAGTTCTCCAGGATGATATCGGCGTGCCTTGCCAGCCGCTTGATCGTCGCCTGCCCCTCTTCGGATGCGATATCCACGCCGACCGACCACTTGTTGCGGTTGGCGGACATGAAATAGGCCGACAGATCGCTGTCGGCCCCGTCTTCCGTCTTCACATAGGGCGGCCCCCACTGGCGCGTATCGTCGCCCCCGGTGCCGGGGTTCTCGATCTTGATGACGCTGGCGCCCAGGTCGCCCAGCAGCTGCGAACATGTCGGACCGGCAAGGATCCGGCTCAGATCAAGAACCCTGACCCCGTCCAGAGGCCCCCTAGATTCGCCCGTCATAGGCTTCCCTTTCGATAGTCGCGGCAATGACCGTAAATGTTTCGGCCTTCATGGCGGCTTCAAGAGCGGAACGCAATTCTGCCCGGGAAGAGACGGTGACACCTGCGCCACCAAAGGCACGGCCCATGGCGGCGAAGTCGTGACGGGCGAAATCCACGCCCCGGTTGGTCATCTGGCGCTGGCGCTGCTTCAGTTCGATCAGCGCCAGCGAGGCATCGACGAAGACGATGAAGATGGGTTTCACCCCCAGCTCGGCGGCCGTCGCCAGCTCTCCGGCCACCATAAGGAACCCGGCATCGCCCGAGAAACCGACCACCGGCCGATCCGGCGCGGCCAGCGCGGTGCCGATGGCCAGCGGCACGCCACAACCCATGGTGCAAAGCCCCGACGACTGCACCAGCCCCTTCGGTTCATGACAGGTCCACATCTGCGACAGCAGGATCCGGTGCGCCCCGCTGTCGGCGGTGGCCAGCGTTTCCACCGGCAGCACGTCGCGCGCCTCGGCGATCACCGCCGCGGGACCCCAGGCATCGGTGGTCGGGAATGCGGCGGACAGGGTGGCCCGGGTCGCCTCGGGCTGGCCGCCGGGCCAGCGCGGGCGGGCCGGGACCCCCTGCGCCAGCGCCTCCAGCGCGGCGCCGGTATCGGCCACGATCTCCAGCGTCGCGTAATGCATGTCATGGGTGTTGGGCTCGGCCACGATGTCGATCACCCGCTGCGCGCCGGCATCCCAGGCATGCCGCCAGCCGGTCCGCATCTCGATCGGATCGTAGCCCACGCACAGCACCAGGTCCGCCGCCCGGACCAGCGGCAACAGGTGTCCATCGGCCAGCGGCGACAGCCCCGCCGCCCCCAGGCACAGCGGATGTTCCTCGGCCAGCACCCCCTTGGCCTTGTAGGTGGTGACAAACGGAATCCCGAAATACTCAAGGAACGCCCGCAGGATCTGGCCCGACCCGTCTCTCAGCACGTCCAGCCCCACGACCGCCAGCGGTCGCTCGGCCTCGCCCAGCCAGGCCTGGGCATGGGCCAGGTCCGCCCCGTGCGGCGCGCAGACGGCGACACGCCCCCGCCCGGGGGCGGGGAGCGGAGCCGCCTCGGCCTCCGCCACCGAGATCGGCACGTCCACATGCACCGGCCCCTGCCGCGGGCTCATGGCGATTGCCACCGCCTTGTCGGCCAGCACGCCAACGCCTTCGGCGCTCATCCGGAACGTCGCCTTTGTTATCGGGCGCATCACCGCCTGGTGGTCAAGCACCTGGTGCGTATAGCTCAGCGCTTCCGCCTCATCGACACAGCCCGACAGCACGATCAGCGGCACCCGGTCCTGCATCGCATTGGCCACCACGTTGATTCCGTTCAACAGCCCCGGCCCCAACGTTCCCACCAGGATCGCCGGCGCCCCGTCCCTGTGGTGCACCCCTTCGGCCATGAACCCGGCCGCATTCTCGTGCCGGCACAACACGAACCGGATGCCCGCCCGTTCCAGCGCATCGATCAGCGTCAGCACCTCGCCGCCGGGCATGCCAAAGGCATGACGGCACCCGGCCTCGAAAAGCGTGCGCGCCAGCACATCGGCGGCACGCAGGGGTAGATCGGACATCAAAGGTCTCCGCTTCAGGGGTCTGCAGACTGCATCTGGCGGACCATGCCCGCCTGCCGAAATCGCGCAAGCCCGGTCACGGACCTTTGACCACGGACCGTCGGCTATCGTGTCGCCGCCGCGGCGATCGCCGCGAACCGCGCATCCAGCGCCGCCGCCAGCGTCTCCAGAGCCGCGCCGCCCTCGTCCGCGTAGGGCGCAAAGACGAAACCCGGCCGCTTGTAGGACAGGGTCGCCGTGCCGTCGGCATTCTCGGTCACGTAGAACCGCACCGGCGCCTCGATCATCGCCGCCGTCGACAGCGCCAGGATCTTCACCGCGAAATCGTTGTTGAAGACGCCCACCACCGTGTTGCCCGGAATCTCGATCCCGCGCGCGGCCGCGGCCCCGGTCGGGCCGGCCTGGGTCACCAGGCCCATGCCGTTCTCCGTGACCGCCGCGCGCAGATCTTCCAGCAATTCCGCATGGCTCTTGGCGGTCGGATAAACCGCGAATCCCGCGCGTGCGGTCATGTCGGGACCGGCGTGAAGCACCGTGGCAAACAGAAGGAAACAGGCGGACAGAAGGTATCGCATGGGGCACACTCCCGCAGGTGAACACTGACAAGACTGTTCAAATGCTTCCGGATCCCGGCCAATCGCGCAATGCCAAAGCCGGCCCGCCTGCGCCCGCAACGAAATCGGTGTCACCCCCGCCGCTGGCGACAGCCCGCTCAAACCGCCGGAAAACACTCCGAAATGACCGCCCAAAGCCGAACATGACCGTCACGAAACCGCGCGCCCACACCTCCGGCCCGTGTTCACAACCGCGGGATACCATGCATTCGCAGCATGGTTGCCCGCGACTTTCTGCACTGCAGCATTACCTGGCTTTCCTGATATTCTTCTCCTCGAATCAGAACGGAGGTTCCGCGCAATGGAGGACACAGGCAGCAGCTGGTCCGACGGCTTCGACCACGAGGCCGAACCGGGCTGGTCCATGGCCCCCCAGGAGCCCACCGGCGGGCCCGAACGGGACTGCGACATCCTCTTCGTCCATGGCATGGCCTCGGGCGGCTGGATCTGGAAACCCGACTTCCTCGACCGCTTTCGTGCCGAAGGCTACCGGGTCTGGACGCTCACGCTGCCCGGGCGCCTCTCGGGCCCGACCCTGCGCACCGACCCGTCCGCCCTGCCCCGCGCCGCGCGCGCGGCGCTTCACGCCGAAACCGCGACCGAAGCGCTTTCGATCCTTTCCTCGGTCCTGCCCGGGTCCAGCCTTGCCGACGGCCCCACGCTCGACGATTTCGCCGATGCCCTGCACCAGGCGGTCACCGCCATCGGGCGGCCCTGCGTGACCGTCGGCCATTCGCTGGGCGGCGCGGTCGCCCAGAACCACGCCCGCCGCAAGGGCTGGCCGCATGGCATGGCGCTGATCTGCTCGGTGCCGCCCTACGGGATGTGGCGCGCCTCGGCCCAGATGGCGATGACGAACCTGCCGCTGTGGAAGGCGCTCATGGATTATTCGATCTTCGGGCTGGCCCATACCGACCACGCGGTCATGCGCGACAACCTGTTTCCCAACGGGGTGTCGGACCACGATTACCGCACCTTCGTCAGCCACCTGCGCGACGAATCCCTGGCCGCCACGGCCTCGGCCGGCGGTCTGCCGCCCTTTGCCCCCCTGCCCGGGCCGCGCAACAACGTGATGGTCGTGGGCACCGGGCGCGACCGGCTGGTGCCCTCCTTCGACACCTGGCTGACCGGCGCCTGGTACGGCCAGACCCCGGTGATCCTGCCGAACGCCGGCCACATGCCCATGCTCGAAGACTGCCGCCACGACCTGGCCCGGGAACTGCTCGGCTGGATCGCCACGCTCTGATCCGCCCCCCTGATCCGGCGCACCCCGCGCATCCCCCGGCAGGGCCGGTCCCGCGCGGGGTGGGCGGGCGGGAGCGCGGGAGCGGCCCTGCCGGACGTCGACATCTTTCGCACGCCGCAGGAAATTTTTCCCAGCGGGTTTGACACAGTAACATTCCCGTCGAAAACTCGCGCTATCCCCGGCTGACCGGAGACGACCCCAGCCAAGGAGCGCGCGATGTCACCTGTCTTCAAGTCCCGACTGATCGGGCTTGCCCTCCGCGCCAGTCTTGCCACGGGTCTGGCCACGGGCCTCGCCGCGGGTCTCGTCCCGGCCCCGCTGGCAGCGCAGGACGCGCCCCGCGTCACCGTCGCCGCCGCCTTCACCCGGGACGTCACGCAATCCGCCACCTTCATCGGCACCGGCGAGGCCATCGACGCCGTCGACCTGGTCGCCCGCGTCAGCGGCTTCATCCAGCAGGTCGTCCCCGATGACGGCGCAACCGTCGCCCAGGGCGACGTTCTGTTCCGCATCGAACCGGACGCCTACGAGGCGGCGCTGGCCGCCCGCAAGGCCGACCTCGCCCAGGCCCAGGCCAACCTGGAACTCGCCAAGCTGGAATTCCAGCGCAAGAGCGCCCTGCTCGACCGCGGCTCGGGCACCGAAAGCGAACGCGACGTGGCCCAGGCCAACCAAAGCGTCGCCGAAGCCGTCGTCGCCGCCTCCGAGGCCGCGATCCGCGCCGCCGAACTCGACCTTGGCTACACCCGGGTCACCGCCCCCTTCGCCGGCCGCCTGGGCCGCATCAACGTCAGCGAAGGCGAACTGGTGACGCCAAACAGCGGCCCGCTGGTCTCGCTGGTGCAGACCGACCCGATCTTCGTCACCTTCTCGATCAGCGAACGGCAATTCGTCTCGCTGTTGCAAACGCTCGAGATCACCGCGCCGCAGATCACCGAAAGGGGCAGCCGCCCCGATGTCACGCTGATCCTGCCCAACGGGCAAGCGCTTGACGGAATGGGGGAAATCGTCTTCGTCGACAACCGTGTCGATCCCCTGACCGGCACCATCGCCATCCGCGCCCGGTTCGGCAACAGCCGCGGGCTGGTGTCGGACGGCGGCTTTGTCACCCTGCGCATCGACGCGCCCACCCCGGTGGAAAGCCTGATGATCCCCCAGGCCGCCATCCAGCGCGACCAGCGCGGCGACTTCGCCCTGGTGGTGGGCAGCGACGGCAACGTCAGCCAGCGCTACGTGACGCTGGGCACCCAGATCGCGCCGAACGTGGTGGTCCAGGACGGGCTGCGCGAAGGCGAGACGGTGATCATCGAAGGCCTGCAGAAGGTGCGCCCGGGCGTCACCGTCGAACCGGTCCTCTCCGGCGAACCGCTGGAGTAGGCGCGGATGTTCTCATCCATCTTCATCTCGCGGCCCAAGATGGCCATGGTGATCTCGCTGGTGCTGACCCTGATGGGCGCCATCGGTTACATGGTGCTGCCGGTCGAACAATTCCCCGACATCACGCCCCCCGTCGTCAACGTCTCGGCCAGCTATACCGGCGCCAACGCCCAGACCGTCGAAAACACCGTCGCCGCCCCGATCGAGGCGCAGGTCAACGGCGTGGACGACATGATCTACATGTCCTCGGACAGTTCCGACAACGGATCCTATTCGCTGTCGGTCACCTTCGACGTGGGCACCGACCCCGACATCGCATCCGTCAACGTGCAGAACCGCGTGGCCCGCGCCATGGCCAGCCTCCCGACCGAGGTCACCTCGGCCGGGGTGACCACCCAGAAGGCGGCGACCAACATGCTGATGGTCGCGGTGCTCTATTCCCCGAACAACACCTATGACGAGGTGTTCCTGTCGAACTACGCCTCGATCAACCTGCGCGACGCGCTCAGCCGCGTGCCCGGCGTCGGCCAGGCCGACGTGCTGACCAATTTCGAATACGCCATGCGCATGTGGATGGATCCCGACCGCATGGCGGGCCTGGGCATCACGCCCGGCGACATCATCGCCGCCATCCGCGAACAGAACGTCGAGGTCTCGGCCGGCCAGATCGGCGCGCCGCCGGTGCCCGGCGATCAGCAGTTCCAGTACACGATCAATTCCCAGGGCCGCCTGTCCACGGTCGAGGAATTCGGGAACATCGTCATCCGCACCGGTTCGGCCGGCGCCATCGTGCGCCTGCGCGATGTTGCCCGGGTCGAACTGGGGGCGAATTTCTACAATGCCTCCGGCACCTTCGCCGGCAAGCCCGCGACCGTGCTGGCCGTCTACCAGGCGCCGGGCGAAAACGCCCTGGCGGTGTCCGAAGGGGTCGAGGCCGAACTGGAACGCCTGTCCAGGCTGTTCCCCGACGACCTGGAATACGCCGTTCCCTACAATTCCACCGATTTCGTCGAACAATCGCTGAACGACGTGGTCGACACGCTGATCCTGACCTTCATCCTGGTGATCGCGGTGGTCTTCGTCTTCCTGGGCAATTTCCGCGCCACGCTGATCCCGGCGGTGGCGATCCCGGTGTCGCTGATCGGCACCTTCGCCTTCCTGCTGGCCTTCGGCATGACGCTGAACACCGTGTCGCTGTTCGCGCTGGTGCTGGCCATCGGCATCGTGGTCGATGACGCCATCGTGGTGGTCGAAAACGTCGAACGCCTGATCGCCGAGGAAGGCCTGTCGCCCCCCGACGCCGCCCGCAAGGCCATGGGCCAGATCACCGGCCCCGTCATCGCCACCACGCTGGTGCTGCTGGCGGTCTTCCTGCCGGTGACGCTGATGCCCGGCATCACCGGACGGCTCTATTCGCAATTCGCGGTGACGATCTCGGTCGCGGTGGTGATCTCCTCGATCAATGCGCTGACGTTGTCTCCGGCGCTGTGCGGGCTGATCCTGCGGCCTCGATCGGGCCCGCCCAGGGGGCTTCTGGCCTGGTTCGAATCCGGCATCGACCGGACCCGGCGGGGCTACACCGGCATCGTCAAACGGCTGATCCGGATCCCGCTGATCGGGCTGGTCATCATCGTCGTGGCGGTGGCCGGGGCGGGCACGCTGCTGCGCTCGCTCCCCGCGGGCTTCATCCCGATCGAGGACAACGGCACGCTGTTCGTCGACATCCAGCTGCCCGACGCCGCCGCGCTGGGGCGCACCGAAACGGTGACCGACCGGCTGAACCGCCAGATCCTGGATCTGGACGGGGTGCAGAATTCGATCCTGATCAACGGCTTCAGCCTGCTGAACGGCATGGGCTCGAACGTGGGTCTGATCATCGTCAACCTCGATCCCTGGAACGACCGCGCCGCGCCGGACCTTCACGCAAACGCCATCCTGCGCAAGATCCTGGGGATCGGCGGACAAGAGGCGGCGGCCAGCGTCATCGCCTTCAACCCGCCGCCGATTTCCGGCCTCGGCATGTCCGCCGGGGTCGAGATGAAGGTGCAGCAAACAGGAGGCGGTTCGGTGCAGGAACTTTCCTCGGCGCTTGGGGGCCTTGTCTATGCCGCCAACCAGCGCCCCGAGATCGCGCAGGCCTACACCACCTTCCGGGCCAACGTGCCGCAGCTGTTCGTCGACCTGGACCGCGAGAAGGCCAAGACGCTGAACGTCTCCATATCCGAGATCTTCCAGACCCTGCAGGCCCAGATGGGCAGCTTCTATGTCAACGATTTCAACCTCTTCGGACGGGTCTACCGGGTGATGATCCAGGCCGAGGGCGAATACCGCAACACGGTCGATGACATCTCGCGGCTGTTCGTGCGCTCGACCGCCGGCACCATGGTGCCGCTGGGCGCGCTGGTGACGGTCAAGAACGAACTGGGCGCGGTGATGGTCAACCGCTACAACATGTTCCGCTCGGCCACGGTGACGGCGGTGCCGGCGCCCGGTTTCGCCACCGGCGACGCCATCCGCGTGCTGGAACAAGAAGCCGCGACCGCCCTGCCCCCGGGCTATGCCTATGAATGGACGGGAACCGCCAAGCAGCAGCAATCGGCGGGCGGGGTCGTGATCGTGATCCTGATCATGGCGGTGATCTTCGGCTACCTCTTCCTGGTGGCGCAATACGAAAGCTGGACCATGCCGGTGGGCATCCTGATGTCGGTCACCGTGGCGCTGTGCGGCGCCCTGGGGGCGGTGGCGATCACCGGCGGGGATGTGAACCTGTATACCCAGATCGGCATGCTGATGCTGATCGGCCTGGCGTCCAAGAACGCCATCCTGATCGTGGAATTCGCCATGGAACAGCGCGCCGCCGGGCTGTCGATCCGCGAAGCCGCGACCGAGGCCGCCAGCCAGCGGTTCCGCGCCGTGATGATGACGGCGCTGTCGTTCCTGCTGGGCGTGGTGCCGCTGATGGCGGCGTCGGGCGCGGGCGCCGCCAGCCAAAGCGCCATCGGCATCGCGGTTTTTGGCGGCATGCTGGCGGCAACGGTAATCGGGGTGATCGTGGTGCCGGTGCTGTACGTCATGCTGCAGGGCATGCGGGAATGGCTGAAATCCCTGGGCCGGAAACCGGCGCCGGACACATGACGCACCGCCCCGGAAAATTCGCGGAATTTTCTTGTCCCCCAGAAAATTTCCAAATTTTCTGCCCCGCCCCGCAACGCACACACATACGCCCCGGTCCGCGTCGCTTGCGCGGCTCGGGGCAAGTCGCTAGGAAGACGCCGGTCCGGGCCGCTGCCGGACGCGTCGCATGGGTCACGGGACCCGAGGGAACGGGACTGCCCCGCATGAACCTGTCATGATTTCGATCATCGCCCCCATGAAGAACGAGGCCGAGAACGTCGAGGCCCTGGTCCGCGAAATCGCCGAAAGCTGCGCCGCCATCGCGCCCTTCGAGGTCATCCTGGTCGACGACGGCTCCGACGACGGCACCGGCGACGTGATCACCGGCCTCATGCCCGAATTCCCCTGGCTCCGCCTGCTGCGCCACCCGCAATCGGCAGGCCAGTCGGCGGCCGTGCATTCCGGCGTCCATGCCGCAACCGGCACCGTCATCTGCACGCTCGACGGCGACGGCCAGAACCCGCCGCACGAAATCCCCAACCTCGCCGCGCCCTTCCTGGACGACGATTGCCCCGACGACCTGGGCCTTGTCGCCGGCCAGCGCGTCGACCGCGACGACACCTGGTCGCGCCGCGCGGCCTCCAGGTTCGCCAACGACCTGCGCTCGTGGCTTCTGAACGACGGCACCCGCGACACCGGCTGCGGGCTCAAGGCCTTCCGCCGCGACGCCTTCCTGGAACTCCCCTATTTCAACCACATGCACCGCTACCTGCCCGCGCTTTTCACGCGCGACGGCTGGAAGGTGGCCCATGTGGATGTCACCCACCGCGCCCGCGAAGCCGGCCGGTCGAAATACTCGAACTTCGGCCGCGCGCTGGTGGGTCTTTACGACCTCTTCGGGGTCGCCTGGCTGATCCGCCGCCGCAAGACGCAATCGGCGACCGAAATCACCCGCGACACGGCCGGGCCGACATCCGGATCGGCGGCCTGATGGACAACGTTCTCGCCTTCTTCCACGTCACCTCGATGGCCGAGCTGATCTGGGTTGCCATCGGCATCTTCGGCCAGCTGCTGTTCTCGATGCGCTTCATCCTGCAATGGCTCGCCTCGGAAAAGGCCCGCCGTTCGGTCGTCCCGGAAGTCTTCTGGTGGTTCTCCATCGGCGGAGGTCTCATCCTCTTTGCCTATGCGCTCCACCGCCGCGACCCGGTCTTCATCCTCGGACAATCGCTTGGGATCTTCATCTATGCCCGCAACCTCTGGCTGGTCTACGCCGAAAAGCGCCGCACCTGAGGCCCTGCGGGCCGGGATCATCGCCGTCCTGGCGCTGACCCTCTACCGTGTCGTCCTGCTGGCTTTCGCCTCCGCCGATCTTTTCGTGGACGAGGCGCAATACTGGGCCTGGGGCCAGCACCTGGAATTCGGCTATTATTCCAAGCCGCCGCTGATCGCCTGGGTCATCCGCGCCGTCACCACCCTTGCCGGCAGCGACGCGCCTTTCTGGATCCGCCTGCCCGGGCCCCTGTTCCACGGCGCCGCCGCGCTCTCCACCCTCGCCATAGCCCGCAGGCTCTGGGGGGATGCCGCCGGCGCCGCCACCGGCATCGCCTATGCCGCGATGCCCGGCGTGGCCCTGGGCGCGCTGCTGTTTTCCACCGACACGATCCTGCTGCCGTTCTTCGCGCTGGCCCTGCTGTTCTGGCTGCGGCTGACCGAACGGGCCTCGGCGACGACGGCGCTGGCCATGGGCGCGGCCCTGGGGTTGGGCATGCTGGCGAAATACGCCGCGATCTACTTTCTGCTGGGCGCGCTGCTGTCGGTGATCTGCGTGAAAGACGCCCGGATTTCCTGGCGGGACGCCGCGCTGGCCGTGCTCGCCTTCGTGCTGGTCTTCGCGCCGAACATCGTCTGGAACCTGGCCAACGGGCTGACCACCGTTTCCCACACCGCCGACAACGTCGACTGGATCAACGATCCCTCCGCCCGCCTGCATCTGAACTTCGCGGGCCTGGGCGAATTCCTTGGCGGTCAGTTCGGCGTCATGGGCCCGGTGTTCTTCGCCGCCTACCTGGTCGTCACACTGCGCAGGATCCTGCGCGGCGACAGCCCGTCGCGCTGGCTGATCTGGATGAGCCTGCCGATCATCGTGCTGGTCTGCATCCAGGCCGTGCTGTCGCGCGCCTATGCCAACTGGGCCGCCCCGGCCTATGTCGCCGGCATCGTCCTGACGGCCCCCTGGCTCTTTGCCAATGCGCGCAGGACCTACTGGATCGGCCTTGGCATCAACCTGGCCCTGTCGCTGATCCTGCCCATCGCCGCCGTCTTCGCGACGTCCTGGCAGATGAACGGCCGCCTGCTGCTGGAACGCTATGTCGGCCGGACCGCGGCGGCCGAACGCATCCTCGACATCGCCGACGACGCCGATATCCGGGACGTGGTGTCCACCAGCCGCGATCTTCTGGCCAGCCTCTTCCACGAGGCAAAGGGCCAAGACGCACACATCTGGTCCGTCCCCTACCCCGACCACCCGCCGCATTACTACGCGCAGCGGTTCCCCTATCCCGCGGGCCAATCCGCCCCGGCGCTGTACGTGGATTTCCAAGCCGTGCCGCCCGAATGCGCCCCCGGCACCGAGGTCACCGAAATCGCCCGCTGGACCCCCGACCAGGGCGCCTATCGCGGCCGCACCCTCATCGCCTGGAAGGTCGGGCCCGGCTGCTGGTCCGATTGAAGGTCAGCCCCGCGACGAACCGGGCGACCCGGGCAGCGCCATCGCGCGCACCTTGTACAGCAGGTCGATGAACCCCTTAACCTGGTATTCGCAGGCCGCCCGCCCCTTGTCGGCCGTGGCCTGCGCCGCCTCGCCCACGATGCCCGTGTCCGACAGATCGCTGGCGATCCAGCCGTAGCTGACCGGCCCGATCGGCGGCACCGGCGTCACCTCGGCGCTGGAGGGCGTATCGACGGCCTTTGACATGTCGACCGTGTGCGGCGCGAAGGCCAGCATCATCGACGTCTCGCGGTCCCCGCCATGAATCCCGAATGCCAGTTCCCGTTCCGAAAACAATCCCTCGGGCGTGCCGAACCCGCTCCACTGGCATTTCACGGCCAGCATGTCGGCCTGCACCCGCAATTCCCGCGACAGGATCGACACCAGGTCCAGGTTGCCGCCGTGTGAATTGACGATGACGATCTTCTTCACCCCGGCGCGCGCCACCGACAGCCCGATCTCGGTCCAGGCGGCCAGCGCGGTGGCGGCACTCAGCGTCACGGTGCCCCCGGCCCACAGGTGTTCATTCGACTTGCCGACCGCCTGAACCGGCAGGATCCGGATATCCAGGTCGTCGGGCACCACGCGGCGCAGCTCGTCCAGCATGCCCTGCGCGATCAGCGTATCGGTCCCCACCGGCAGGTGCGGCCCGTGCTGCTCGATCGCGGCGGTGGGCAGGATGGCGATGGTGTTCATCGCATCGCAATCGGCGAATTCGGCGTAGCGGTATTCGGCCCAGTCCAGTCGTCGGGTCATTCATCTCTCTCCGTTATCCGCCAGCGCGCCGGGCAGCGGCCGCGCGCGGGGCGGGCGGGTGGGGCCGTGCGGCCGCTGCCCGCCCACCCATCACGCGCGCACCGCCTCGCTGCATTGGGTATGCGCCGCGAACCGTTCCATCTTGCGCGCCACCTTCGCCAGGTGCCGGGCCCGGCTTTGCGGGGTCGAGGCATCCATCAGGTAGTGCGCGGCAAAGACCGTCTTGCACCGTTTGGCCAGGATGAACCGCAGCCCCCGCATCAACGTCCGCCGCCCCGGCGCGCCCACGACCCGCGTCAGCCACCAGCTGGCGCCGCAGGTGGTAAAGACCCCCAGCCGCGTGATGTTCGTCAGCCCCGGGCGGATATCCCCATGCTCGTCATCGGGCATCTTGAACGCGACCCCCGGCACCAGCGTCCGGTCCAGCCACCCCTTCAGCAGCGCCGGCAGCCCGTACCACCAGGTCGGGTAGACAAAGATCAGCGTGTCGCACCAGGTCAGGTCGTCGACATAGCCTTCGACCCCGGTCTGGTTGCTGCTTTCGTCCTCGTACCATTCGTGTTCGCGCGCCGTCAGCACCGGGGGAAACCCCCGCGCATACAGATCCACCAGGCGGATCTCGGCCTGCGCCTCGCTCAGTTTCTCCAGAACAACATCCCGCACGGCTTCGGTGAAACTCCCCTGCCGCGGGTGACAATACACAACAAGCGCCCGCATTCAGAACGCCTCCATTTCCTTACCCACACGGGCGAGGAATGCCGCCCGTTTCTCGTTACTGGCGCGGTTCATGTCATATAACGCCAGGTAACGCATCTTCTCGGGACGACAGACGTTCCAGACTGCGCGCTTCACGCAACGCCGGGGCGGATCCCCCGCCCCGATCGCCCGCAACCGCGTGCCGCCATAGGTCGTCACCGCCGCCAGCTTGCGGATATGGGTCAGGTTCGGCTTGACGAACCCATCCTCCAGCCGGAACGACACGCCCGGCAGGAACACCCGGTCCAGGAACCCCTTCAGGATCGCCGGATAGCCGAAATTCCAGACCGGAAACACCATCACCAGCGCCTGCGCCGCCCGCAACCGGTCGACATACTCGCGCACCGGCTCAAGGTTGGGCCCCTCGTCATGATAGCCCCTCCGTTCCTCCTCGGTCAGCACGGGCGAGAACCCCTCGCGGTTCAGGTCGCAATCGTCGACCTCCCAACCCTTCGACGTCAGCGCCTCGACCGTGCGCGCATGCAGCGCGGCGGAAAAGCTTTCCGGGCAGGGATGGGCAAACAGAACCAGCGCGCGCGCCATTCATTCCGCCCCCTGCAGGCCCGGCCAGGCGTACATCCGGCCATAATCCCAATCCGGATCGTCCCAGGAAATCATCTTGCCCGGGTTCAGCAGCCCCTTGGGGTCCGCCACCCGCTTGAACGCCAGCTGGATGTCGTCCACGTTCTGCCGCCCGCCTTCCTCCAGCGTATAGCGATGCGGGTTGAAGATCAGCGCGCCGGCTTCTTCATGCAGGCGGATGATCTCGTCCAGCCGCTCCTCGGTGGTGAACTTGACCATCGACAGCCCGGCAAAGGCCACCTTGCCGTTCATCCGGATCGCTTCGAGGTGCTGCAGCACCTCGGGGCTGAAATCGTCCCGCATCTTCGCGATCAGGTCCAGGTGTTCGGGGAAGCCGTACCGCACCTGCAGGTAGGTGATCGACGGATCCACCTTCAGCGCGCGCAGCGTCGTGTGGTTCCAGCCGTATTCAAACACCGGTCCCGGGCCGCGTTCCCAATCGTGATCGTCCGACCGGTAGATCATGTTCATCTGCGGCCGCCGGTTCAGAAAGGTCAGGAACCCGTCCATCGACTGCGGCGCGACCATCAGGCCGACCAGGTGCGTGCCCTCGTCCACATGCGGTTTGACCCTCGTGAAATAGGCATGCGCCGTGGGGGCCTCGTAGACCGAGGCCAGCTTCAAAAGGATCCCGTCCTCGTTGGCCAGCTCGTCGGCGAACCGCGTCGCCTCCATGAAATCGTCGGACGCCACGAAGATGTCGACCCAGTCATAGGCCGGGGCCAGGGGCATCTCCAGTTCGGTGATGATCCCGTTGGTGCCATAGGCGTGGGACACGCGGGCCAGCTCCTCGCCGGTGAATTCCAGGATCCGCGGCTGTTCCTCCATCGTCACCACCCGCAGGCGGATGATGTTGCCCAGATCGCGCAGCGACCCCCAACGCACCGATCCAACGCCGCCCGATCCGCCGGCGATGAACCCGCCGATGGTGGCCGTCGCCCAGGTGGACGAAAACATCCGGATCTCCTGCCCCGATTGCGCGCGGCACTCGGCGTCCAGGTCCTTCAGCAGGCAGCCGGGTTCCACGATCACCCGGCCCGGCAGCACCGCCTTCACCCGGTTGAGGAACCGCAGATGCATCACGCAGCCCCCCGCCAGCGGCATCGCCTGCCCGTAATTGCCGGTTCCGGCGCCGCGCGTGGTCACCGGCACGTCATGGTCGTAACAAACCTTCAGCACCTCGATCACCTCGGCCTCGGTGCGCGGGCTGACCACGAAATCGGCGACCACGTGGTCCAGCCGGTCCTTCAGCACCGGCGAATACCAAAAGAAATCCCGGCTTTTCGACTTGATCGACGCGGGGTTCACGTCGATCTCCAAATGGGCCAGGGCCGCCTTGGCGGCTGCGACATTGTCTTTCATGTCTTCTCCTCAGACCTCCCGCTTGATGGCGCTTTCATGCCATTTCCGCAGAAGCATATGGCTGATGATACTGGTCAGCGAATAGATCGCCACGCCCGCGCCCGCGATCAGGAACAGCGCCGCGAACATGCGGGGAATGTTCAGCCGATAGCCGGCTTCAAGAATGCGGAACGCCAGCCCCGCGCCCATGCCACCCGTACCAGCAGCAAATTCGGCCACCACCGCACCGATCAGGCTCAGCCCCCCGGCAATCCGCAGACCGCCCAGGAAATAGGGCAAAGCCGAAGGCAGCTGCAGGTAGCGCAGCTTTTGCCAGCGGGTGGCTTCGTAGATGGTGAACAGGTCGCGCAGGTTGTGGTCGGTGGAATTCAGGCCCAGCGTCGTGTTCGACAGGATCGGGAAGAACGCCACGATCCAGGCGCACAGGATGATCGCCGGCACCGTGTCCATGTAGATCAGGATCAGCGGCGCGATGGAAATCACCGGCGTCACCTGAAGGATGACCGCATAGGGGTAAAACGCCATTTCCAGCCAGCGCGACTGCGTGAACAGCACGGCCAGCCCCACACCGCCGATGATCGCGGCCACCAGCGCGGCAAAGGCCACCTTCAGCGTGATGAACAGGCTGCCGACCAGCGTGCCCCAGTCGATCCACAGCGTTTTCGCCACCAGCCCGGGGCGCGGCAGGATGTAATGCGGGATCTCGTTGATCACCACGATCCGGTCCCAGCCCCAGATCGCCAGGATCCCCACCACGATGGGCACCACCCAGCGCCCGATCCGGTCCAGCCTGCGCCGCCGCTGGCGGGCGGCTTCCTCGGGGTCCATGCCCATGATCAGGTCGTCGTCGGCGATGCTCATGCGGCCTCCCCCATGGCGCGTTTCAGCGCGTCGGATGCGTCACGGCAATGGGCGGCGTAATCGGCGCTGGTGCGATAGATTTCGGTGCGCGGATAGGGCTCGTTCACGCCCACCTCCTCGATCACCCGGCCCGGACGGGCGGCCATGATCACGATGCGATCCGACAGGAACACGCTTTCGAACACCGAATGGGTCACGAAGATCACCGTGCAGCCCAGCTTGTCCTTCATCGCCAGCAGGTCGTTGTTCAGCTTGAACCGCGTGATTTCATCCAGCGCGGCAAAGGGTTCGTCCATCAGGATCAGCGACGGCTTGGTCACCATCGCCCGCGCGATCGACACGCGCATCTTCATGCCCCCCGACAGCTCCCTTGGATACGCCTTCTCGAAGCCCTTCAGCCCGACCAGCTCCAGCGCCTCGGCAATATCGCCCCTGACCTGCGCCTTGGGCCGCCCCTTCAGCCGCATCGGCAGCCAGACGTTATCCTCCACCGTCGCCCAGGGCATCAGCGTGGCCTCCTGGAACACCACGCCCAGCTCGCGCGGACCTTCCCAGCGGATCCTTCCCTGCGTCGGATGGATCAGCCCCGCGATCAGCCGCAGCGCGGTCGACTTCCCGCACCCCGACGGCCCCAGCAACGATATGAAATCGCCCTGCCGCACGTCCAGCGACATGCCCCGCAACGCCACCACGTCCCGGCCAAAGGTCTTGCCCACCCGGTCGATCTGCATCAGCAGAGGACGCGCCGTGACCTCCGGCGCGTCCAAGGTTTGCGTCCCGGTCACGTCAGTTGCCGGTCAGCTTGGCCTTGACCGGCAGCGCGGCGCCGGTGTTGGCGAAGTCCAGCGTATAGGCCGATTTGTAATCCAGCCCCGCATCCACGACGCCCGCGTGCACCATCTTGTCGTAGAAATCCTTGACCGTCGCATCGGTCATCGCGCCGATGCCCAGTTCGATGCTGTCGCCGCTGTCGACGATCCCGTATTCCTTCATCTTGTCGATGGAATAGTCGATCTGTTCCATCGTCATGTCGGCGTTGTCCTTCTGGATCAACGCATTGCCCGCGCTGGGATCGCCGTACAGGTAGTTCGCCCAGCCGATGGCCGACCCCTCGACAAAGCACTTCACCACCTCGGGCTTCTCCTCGATGGTCTTGTCCATCGCCACGACCAGCGTCGCGTAGGTCGAAAAGCCCTCGTCGGCCAGCACCCAGATATCGGGGCTGAACCCGCCTTCACGCTCGATCGCAAAGGGTTCGGACGTGATGTACCCCTGCTGCGCCGAATTCTCGTCGGCGAGGAAAGGCGCGGGGTTGAACGTGTAGGGCACCCGCTTGGCCGCGTCGAAGCCGTAATCGGTGATCAGCCACTGGTAGAAGCTCTGGAACCCGTTGTCGCCGATGAACAGCTTGTCCAGGTCCTTCAGCCCCTCGAAGCTGGTCACCTTGCCCGGGTGGCTCAGCAGCACCTGGGGTTCCTTCTGGAAATGCGCGGCCACGGCCTTCAGCGGGATCCCCTGCGCCACCGCGTTGAATGGCAGCAGCAGGTTGCCGTCCATGACAAAGTCGATCTTGCCGGCCAGCAGCAGCGCGCGGTTGTTCACCTGCGGCCCGCCCGGCACGATGGTCACGTCAAGCCCGCAGGCCTCGTAGGTGCCGTCGGCCACGGCCTGGTAATAGCCGCCGTGTTCCGCCTCGGCGACCCAGTTGGTGCCAAAGGACACCTTGGTCAGTTCGGCGGACGCGCTGCCGGCGATCAGGGCCAGAACAGCGGCCCCCGCTGGAATGGATTTGGACATCGTAACCTCCTGTTGGCGTTCGTCTGGACGCTCTTGTTGCACAGCAACACTTCAACGCCACGAAAGCCCCCGCCAGAGGCCGCAAACCACCAACGGCAGTTGTGCGTATTCGGTCATCTGACCCGCCCAATAATTGGGCAGTTGTTTCCTGCAGATGTTTACTTCCTGTAGATGAAGCAGCGCCCCACAACCGCGTCCACGGGCAGCGGCTGTTCCTCCAGCCCGTCGAAATACATCCGGTCGCTCGACACCATCAGCCCGCCTTTGGCCAGCAACGGTTCGACCAGCGGCGAGATCCGGCGCGCGAAGACGTCGTTCTTGGCCCGGTCGTGGCCGCCCAGGTCGGCGTGGATCAGGCTTGCCACCGGCCCGAACCGGTCCAGCGCGGCGGGCAGGGTTTCCATCACGTCGCCCAGGATCTGGAACGCCTCGTCCGGCGTGGAATCGGGATGCGACGCGATGGCCCGTTCAAAGACGAATATGTCCCGGCCCGCGATCGTCTCGCGCATGTGGTGATACGTCCGCCCGTTGCCCAGACCCAGTTCGAACACCGGTCCGGGCAGGGCGGCGGTCTGCGCGATGGCGTGGTCCAGGCAGGCGCGCTGCGACACCATGCGGTCAATGAACAGGTCAAGACGGGTCATCTTCGTGTCCTCCGGTTTGAACGGTTAAGTCCGCCTCATGCCAGAGAAGGCGAACATTGTGGAGGGCCGGCATCGGAACTGGAAAAGCCGTGTGAAATCCGCCGTGAAAAGGCGATTCGTGTTTGACTAGTCAGGCGGGGCCGCGCGAAAGTGACGGCGCACCACTCGACGATACTGATCAGAATTTGACCGACCGAAAGCGCTTTTATGCAGCCTCTGCTGACAGTTGAAAACCTCGAAATCGGTTTTGGCCGCGAGGCGTCTGTCGTGCGTGACGTGTCGTTCAAGGTTCCGCGTGGCGAAACCCTGGCGCTGGTGGGCGAAAGCGGGTCGGGCAAGACCATCACGTGCCGTTCGGTGCTGCGCATCCTGCCCCGTTCGGCTCAGGTAAGATCGGGCAAGATCACTTTCAACGGGCGCGACGGATCGGTCGAATTGTCGTCGCTGACGGAACGCCAGATGCGCAAGGTGCGCGGCAACGCGATCTCGATGATCTTCCAGGAACCGATGCGATCGTTGTCGCCGCTGCACAGGATCGGCAACCAGGTGTCCGAGGTCCTGTGGATCCATCGCGGCGCGTCCGAGGCCAAGGCCAAGCGCGACGTGCTGCGCGAATTCGAACGCGTCGGCTTTCCCGATCCGGAACGGGCGTACAATTCCTATCCCTTTGAACTGTCTGGCGGAATGCGCCAGCGGGCGATGATCGCCATGGCCATGGTGGCCAAGCCCGACCTGCTGATCGCGGATGAACCGACCACCGCGCTGGACGTCACGACCCAGGCCCAGGTGCTGGGGCTGATCAAGTCGCTGCAAAAGGAAACGGGGATGTCCGTCATCCTCGTCACCCATGACCTGGGCGTGGTGGCCAACATGGCCGAACACGTTGTCGTCATGCATCGCGGCCGGGTCATGGAACAGGGCATGGCGCGGCCGATCCTGTCGGCGCCGGCCCATCCCTATACCCGACAGCTGTTCGCCGCCGCGCCCGAAATCCCGGCCGTGGCCGAACCGGCCGTGCCGGTCGAACATGTCGACCCGATCCTGACGATGACCGGGGTCAACAAGACCTACAAGCTGCGCGCCTCGGTCGCGTGGAAACCCGACGTGCTGGCCCGCGCCGTGCGCGGCGTGGACCTGGTGCTGGAACGCGGCAAGACGCTGGCCATCGTCGGGGAAAGCGGATCGGGCAAGACCACCTGCGCCAAGATGGCGCTGGGATCGGAAAAGCCGGACCCGGGCGGGCAGATCGTGTTCCGCGCCGCCCCCGATGCCGACCCGATCATGGTAAACGAAATGACGCGCGCCGAACGCGTGGCCTTTCAGAAGCGCGCGCAGATGGTCTTTCAGGACCCCTATTCGTCGCTTTCGCCGCGCATGCGCATCCAGGACGCGCTGACCGAACCGCTGCAGATCCACGGCATCGGCACCGCCGCGCAACGCCGCGACAAGGCCGCCCAGCTGATCGAACAGGTCGGCCTGAAGACCGACATGCTCAGCCGCTTTCCCCACGCCTTTTCCGGCGGCCAGCGCCAGCGCCTGTCGATCGCGCGGGCGCTGATGCTGGATCCCGTCCTGCTGGTCTGCGACGAACCGACCTCGGCGCTGGATGTCAGCGTACAGGAACAGATCCTGTCCCTGCTGGAAGAAATCCGCGACCACCACAAGCTGTCCTACCTGTTCATTTCCCACGATCTGGCTGTGGTCGCCCGGATCGCCGACGAGGTCGCCGTCATGCGTGCCGGCATCATCGTCGAACAGGCTCCGGCCGAAACGCTGTTCTACGAACCGGTCCATCCCTACACCAAGGCGCTGATCGCGGCGCAGCCCGAGCCTGACGTCAACCGTCCCATCGACCTCGCCACCGTCGCGCGCGGCGCCGGCGCCCCCGGCGACTGGCCTGCCGAATTCCGCTTCGGCGAGGATGACATTCCCGCGCTCACCCAGATGAGCCCCGGTCACAAGGTACGTCAACATGTCTGACCATTCCGCCTTCCGAAGCCTTTGCGCCGCCGCGGCGGCGCTTGTGCTGTCGGCCCTGCCCGTTTTCGCACTCGACCCCCAGGAAACGCCCTATTTCGCCGACAAGGTCGCCTCGGGCGACCTGCCGCCCATCGCCGAACGCCTGCCCGACACCCCGCTGGTCGTCGATCTCGAAGCCAAGGGCCGCACCACCGGCGTTCAGGGCGGCACCCTGCGCACCATGGTGTCGCGGTCCAAGGACGTGCGCCAGATGGTGGTCTACGGCTATGCCCGGCTGATCGGCTACAACGAGGATTACGAACTGGTCCCCGACATCCTGCAAAGCTTCGACAACCAGGATGACAAGGTCTTCACCTTCCACCTGCGGCCCGGCATGAAATGGTCCGACGGCGCGCCCTTCACCTCGGACGATTTCGCCTACTGGTGGAACGACGTGGCCAACAACGAGGAACTCAGCCCCTCGGGCCCGCCCGATTTCCTGCGCGTGAACGGCAAGTTCCCCACCGTGACCTTCCCCGACGAATACACCGTGGTCTACGCCTGGGACGATCCCAACCCCGCCTTCCTGGCCTATTTCGCCCAGGCCGTGCCGCCCTTCATCTACCGCCCCAAGCACTACACCAGCCAGTTCCACGCCAACTACGTGACCCCCGAGAAGCTGGAAGAGATCGTGGATGAAAACCGCCTGCGCAGCTGGGCGGCGCTGCACAACAAGATCGACAACATGCACCGGTTCGACAACCCGGACCTGCCGACGCTTCAGCCCTGGGTCAACGTGTCCGACGGCAAGCAGACGCGCCACATGTTCGTCCGCAACCCCTATTTCCACCGCATCGACAGCAAGGGCCAGCAGCTGCCCTATATCGACGAGGTCGAGATGACGATCGTCTCGGGCGGGCTGATCGCGGCCAAGTCCAACGCCGGCGAAAGCGACCTGCAGGGCCGCGGGCTGGACTTCCCCGACATCGCCATCCTGCGTAAGGGCGAAGCCGACGGCGGCAATTACAAGACCTACCTCTGGGGCAACGGCTATGCCTCGCAGATCGCCATCTATCCCAACCTCAACTACAACGATACCGCCTGGCGCGACGTCCTGCGCGACGTCCGCGTGCGCCGCGCGCTCAGCCTTGGCATCAACCGCAACGCCATCAACCAGGCGCTGTATTTCAAGCTGGCCAAGCCCGGCGCCATGACCGTCCTGCCCCGCAGCCCCTTCTACAACGAAGCCAACCGCGACGCCTGGGCCGCCCATGACATCGACAAGGCCAATGCCCTGCTGGACGAAGCGGGCCTCGACAAGCGCCAGGGCGACGGCATCCGCCTGCTGCCCGACGGCCGGCCCATGGAAATCGTCATCGAAACCGCCGGCGAACGGCAGGAAGTCGAAAACGCCCTGCAGATCATCATCGACAACTGGCGCGACATCGGCGTCAAGCTGATCATGCGCCCGCTCGACCGCGACATCCTCTACAACCGGGTCTTCGCCGGCACCACCATGGCCGCCGTCTGGTACGGCTGGGACGACGGCCTGCCCCAGGCCTATACCTCGCCCTCCTACGTCTGCCCCCGCCGGCAGGAATTCTTTGCCTGGCCGAAATGGGGCCAGTACTATCAGACCAACGGCGAATCCGGCGAACCGCCCGACATGGAACCCGCCATCCGCCTGATGGAACTGTGCAAGGACTGGGACCAGGCCAAGACCGACGAGGAGCGTGGCGCAATCTGGAGCGAGATGCTCAAGATCCATGCCGACAACGTCTTTGGCATCGGCATCCTGGCCGAGGCCCCGCAGCCCATCGTGGTGAACAAGCGCCTGCGCAACGTGCCGGAAAAGGCCATCTGGGCCTGGGATCCCGGCGCGCATTTCGGGATCTACCATCCCGACGAATTCTACTTCGCCGACGCGCCCTGACCGTCTGTTGACAGACCCGTACCAGTGACTGACCGAACTGCCCCATGAGCACGCTCCGCTACGCCCTCTACCGGATGATGACCATGGTGCTCACGCTCCTTGTGGTCTCGGTCCTGGTGTTCATCATCATCAACCTGCCCCCTGGCGACTACCTGTCGAACCAGATCAACGAATTGCAGGCCACCGGCCAAAGCAGCGGCGTCGCCAAGGTGGAATTCCTGCGGCACGAATATTCGCTCGATCAGCCGCAGTGGAAGCAATACATGATCTGGGTCGGCTTCCTGCCCGGGCCCAACGGGTTTTCCGGCCTGCTGCAGGGCGACTGGGGCTGGTCCTTCGAATTCGAACGCCCCGTCGCCGATATCGTCGGCGACAGCCTGTGGCTGACGGTGGTCGTGAACCTGGCCGCCGTGCTGTTCATCTACGCCGTGGCCCTGCCGCTGGGCATCCTGGCGGCGGCCAAATCCCGCACCTGGATCGACTACACCGCCGCGCTGGTGGCCTACCTGGGCCTGGCGACACCGAACTTCCTGCTGGCGCTGATCCTGTTCTACTATGGCCACAAGCATTTCGGCCTGCCCATCGGCGGGCTGATGGATCCGGTCTTCGAACAACAGCCCCTGACCTGGGACAAGCTGCAGTCGATCCTGGTCCACCTGATCGTGCCCACCTTCGTCATCGGCACGTCCGGCGCCTCGGCGATGACCCAGCGGCTGCGCGCCAACATGCTGGACGAACTGGGCAAACCCTATGTCGAAACCGCCATAGCCAAGGGTCTTTCGGAACGCCGCATGCTGCTGAAATACCCGCTGCGCGTGGCCTTCAACCCGTTTGTCGCCGATATCGGCAACCTGCTGCCGTCGATGGTGTCGGGATCCGTCCTGGTGTCGGTGGTGCTGGGCCTGCAGACCATCGGCCCGACGCTGCTGACCGCGCTCAAGACGCAGGATCAGTTCCTGTCGGCCTTCATCCTCATGTTCGTGGCGCTGCTGACACTGATCGGCACGATGATCTCGGATATCCTTCTGGTCATGCTCGACCCCCGCATCCGCTACGAGGGGCGTGAGACATGACCGACAGGCCCGACCGTTTCCCCGACCACTTTGTCGACGACGCGCCGTTCGATCCCACGGCCACGATCACCGAAATCGAACGCGCCGACCTGGACGCGCCCAACTGGGTGCTGGTCTGGCGCAAGTTCCGGACCCACAAGCTGGGCCTGATCTCGGGTATCCTGATCGTGTTCAGCTACATCATGCTGCCGTTCTGGGGCTTTGTCGCCCCCTACGGCGCCAACGAACGGCACGAAGACTACCTCTACGCCTCTCCCCAGAAGATCCGGTTCTTCCACGAAGGCACCTTCATCGGCCCCTTCATCTATCCCGTGACCGCCGAGGCGAACCTGGAAACCTTCCAGTGGGAATTCAAACCCGATCTCGACAACCCCGCGCCGCTGCGGTTCTTCTGCCAGGGGTCGCAATACCGACTGGCCGGGCTGATCCCGTCGACAACCCACCTGTTCTGCCCGCCAGAGGGCACGACCGTCTTCCTGTGGGGCGCGGACCGGCTGGGCCGCGACGTGTTCTCGCGCATTCTTTACGGATCGCAATTGTCGCTGACGGTGGGTCTGATCGGGATCATGGTGTCCTTCAGCCTCGGCATCTTCTTCGGCTCCATCGCCGGTTATTTCGGCGGCACCCTCGACTGGGGCATCAACCGGGTGATCGAAGTGCTGCGGTCGCTGCCCGAACTGCCGCTGTGGCTGGCGCTGTCGGCGGCGGTGCCGTCGAACTGGGGGCCGGTGTCGGTGTTCTTCATCATCTCCATCATCCTGGGCATTCTCGACTGGCCGGGGCTGGCGCGGTCGGTGCGGGCCAAGTTCCTGTCCCTGCGCGAAGAGGAATACGTGCGTGCCGCCGAAATGATGGGCGCGCGGCCCGCCCGGGTGATCGGGCGCCACCTGCTGCCCAACTTCGCCTCGCACCTGATCGCCTCGGCCACGCTGTCGATCCCGGCGATGATCCTGGGCGAAACCGCGCTGTCGTTCCTGGGCCTCGGCCTGCGCCCGCCCGCGGTCAGCTGGGGCGTGATGCTCAACGATGCGCAGAACCTCGCTTCGATCGAAATCTATCCCTGGACCGCCCTGCCCATGGTCCCGATCATTGTCGTGGTGCTGGCCTTCAACTTCCTGGGTGACGGGCTGCGCGACAGCCTGGATCCCTACCAGGACTGACGGGTCGGGACCGGGGGCGCTGCCCCCGGACCCCCGGAGGTATTTGGGCAAAGATGAAGGGACACATCCGGCGGCGCGCGGCCTGGATGGTCACTGTCGCGAAAAGTTAAGGCCCGGTAAAACCGGGCCTGTAACCATTTGATTTCCTTACATGCGCCAGATGTCCCACGCGTGGGACATGTCAGGGCAGCATCGGGCTCAGCCGAAAGAGCCATTGCATCGCCTGCCCCGGTTCCACCCCCGGAAGGGTCTGGCGGAAGATCGACGGGATCACCCCGGTATTGATCATCCCCGACAGCGCCCCGTCGACCATGTAGCGGAATTCATCGTCACCCTTCAGCATCGCCAGCCCCTGTTTCTCGATGGTCAGCAACCTGTCCATCACCACGAAATCGCCGCCGTCCCTGTTGAGGAACAGCAGGATCGACTGGTCCGCGAAATAGGCCGAAATCTCGCCCGACTTCATCGCCGCCATCCCGTCCTCGTGGCTGGCGAAGGTCACCATCTCGGCGTCCGTCCCGGTCTGCTTGAGCGTGTTGGTCAGCGCCTCTTCGGTCGTCGTCCCCTCGCGCACGCCGACCTTCTTGCCGTTCAGCGACGAGAACGTCGAAGGCGCGCCCTTGGGCAGCATCACCGCCGTTCCGTCGACGAAGATCGGGATCGAGAAATCGACGAATTCCCGCCGGCTCATGGTGATCGTCGCCGCCCCGCACAGCAGGTCGATCTCGCCGTTCACCACCTTGGCAAAGCGGTTGTTGGCATCGACCGGCACGTACTTGAACTCGATCTCCTCAAGCCCCAGCGCGCGACCCAGCGCCTTGCCCAGCTCTGCGCACACCTGGATCGAATAGCCCGCCGGCTTGCCCGCGTCGTCCACGTAGGACAGCGGCGCGGCATCCTCGCGGTACCCGAACCGGATCTCGCCGTGTTCCTTGATCCGGTCGATGGTCTGGGCCCCGGCCTGGCCCGCGAATGCGGCGGCGAGGAAGAGCGCGGCGAGAGTTCGGAACATGCCGAAAGTCCTTTCTGGGGTATCGGCACCGAAGGGCGCCTGATGCAGGTCTTGCCATCTTCCTAACGGTGCCCCCCCAAGGTGGCCAGCCCCCAGCCCGGACTGCGCGGAAAAAGCCCGGCAAAGGCGTGGATGTCGCGAATTTTCCGGGTTTTTCGGGGGAGGAGGCGGTGGGCGCTTACGAATTGTTGGGAATTCCGGGACTAGCCTGCGCGGCATCCGAAGGAAGAGGATCCGATGCGGAACAGCGGCTCAGCCATGGCAGGTGACGGGGCGGACGGGGCGCGGACGGTCGGGCTGTGGCTGCCGCTGCCGGTGATGATCGTGTCGCTGTTCCTGGCGTCTTTCTGGCTGCACCTGATCAGCGGGGCGGGGCGTGACGGCGGGGCCGTGGTGCTTGTCTTTCCCCCGACCTGGTCGCGCACCGATGCGCTGGCGGCGACGGGGTCGCTGTCGGTGCCCATCGTGGATACCGGTCGGCTCCCCTTCATTTACGCCGTTCAGCCCGACGGGCCCGAAACCGTCGCATCGGCCCGTGCCGCGGGCGCGCTGCTTGTTCTGAAATCCCCTGCCCTGGCCCTGTGCCGCCGGCAGGCCCGATAGCCTTTTGCAGGAGACTGACGATGTCCCAGGCCGACACGTTCCAAGACGCCGCCCAGGCCGGCGGCAGCGGTCTCGATACGCTGCGCAGGACCGCATCGCAGATCTTTGCCGTCACGCTGGTGGTCATGGGAATCCTCGTCAGCGTGCTGGCGTCCTTCTGGTCGCCCGACTGGCCGCTGATCGCCGGCGCCTCGGCCATCCTGGCCGGCACCGCCGTCTATTACGCGCTCAAATGTCCCGAAGCGCTGCCCGCGCGCCTGGCGATCACGGTGGCCCTGGCCTTCAACTGGGCGCTGGTGACCTATGTCAGCACCGGGTTCGGTGACGGCGAATTCGTGCTGGACGGGCACATGCTGTTCTTCACCTACAGCGCGCTGCTGCTGTCCTACGTCTGCTGGCGCGCGGTGCTGACGCTGGCCACGATCGTCGTGCTGCACCACCTGGTGTTCAACATCATCGCCCCCACCCTGGTCTGGCCCAGCGCGAATTACGGCTGGTATCACCTGGTGATCCACGGCGTGCTGGCCTCGGCCGTGGCGGGGACGGGCATGTCGATGGCGGTGCGGGTGTCGGACCTGTTTTCCACCAGCGAGGCGTCGCTGAAGAAGGCCGAGGCGCAGACCGCGCTGGTGGAACGCGCCCAGCGCGACCGCGTCGCCATGATGGACCTGCTCGACAGCGAATTCGGCAAGGTCGTCGGCGATGCCACCCGCGGCCGCTTCGACACGCGGATCACCGCGCGGTTCGACGACGACACGCTGACCCACCTGCGCGACGGTCTGAACGATATGGTCACGATGATCGAACGCGGCGTCGGCGAAACCCGGCGCGTGATCGAAAAAGTGGCCGAAGGCGATCTGTCCGACCGGATGGAAGGCCAGTTCGCCGGCGATTTCGACGCGCTGAAGACCGGTGTGAACGCCACGATCGAACGGCTCTCGGTCATCGTGCAGGACATCAAGGAACGCAACGGCGACCTCGATCACCAGGCCAAGGCGCTCAGCCAAAGTTCGCAGCACCTGGCCGCCCAGGCCGAGGAACAGGCCGCCGCGCTTGAGGAAACCGCGACGTCGATGGACCAGGTTTCGCAGACCGTGAAGGCCAGCGCCAGGCATGCCAGCGACAGCGGGGTGATCGTCGACCGGACCCTTACGGATGTCGAAGGCATTGTCACCACGGTCCGCGCCTCCATGCACGCCGTGGCCGAGATCGACGAAAGCGCGCGCGAGATCGAGCGGATCATCAACGTCATCGAGGATATCGCACGGGAAACCAACCTGCTGGCGCTGAACGCCGCGGTGGAAGCCGCGCGGGCGGGCGAGGCCGGCAAGGGATTCGCCATCGTCGCCAACGAGGTGCGCGACCTTGCCATCCGCGCCGGCCAGGCGTCCAACGACGTGCGATCGGTCATCGACGAAAGCCAGCAGAAAGTGACCCGCGGCGTCGAACTGGTGAATTCGGCCGAGACCGCGCTGGGGGACATCGTCGAACGCGTCGGCAACATCGCCTCCCATGTGCACCAGATCGTCCAGGATTCGTCCGGCCAGGACACCGCCATTGCCCAGATCCGCGACACGGTGGCATCTATCGATCATATCACGCAGGAAAATGCCCGCACCGCCGAACGCACCGCCCGCAGTGTGACCGAGCTGGAAAACCAGTCCCAGGGGATGCTTCGGGCGATCTCCGTCTTCAAGCTTGTCCGCAATGAAAAAGCCGCCGCGGCGCACCGCGCGGCCTGAAGGGGCGGCCTGACCGGGGCGGCCTGCCGGGCGCGGGGCTTGCCGGAGTGCCTGAAAACCCAACGCGCAAGATCCGGCCCCAAGCCGCTGGCTGACAGATTGGCCCGCGCCGGTTCTTTGCGGGGCCATCTGTCCTTCGCCAGCCCCCCATCAAAGCACATGGACGGATCGCCATTGCCGTCTCGCCCCCGCATCAGCCGGATCGACATTCGTGAACGAATGGTAAATCCGCCTCTGCAACCCATTGATTTCATTGCACAGCACGAATGTCCCACGCGTGGGACATTCCACCCCGGGCGGCCCGGTCAGCGGTCGTCGCCCATCCCGCCTTCGTCGTCGAATTCCTCGTCCATCGTGGCCTGCACCGCCCCCGCCACCGCCTCGCGCTGGCGCGGAGTCAGCTCTTCCCCGTGATCCTCGGCCAGACGGACGGTGACCTCGCGGTGAGCGAACTTGATGCCCTCGCGGGCGAAAAGCGCGCGGATCTCCTCGTAGACCCTTTTGCGGACCAGCCACTGATCGCCCGGCTTGGTCATGAACTTCACCCTGATGATCATCGCGCTGTCCTGCATTTCGATCACGCCCTGGCTTTTCAGCGGCTGGATGAAGTTCTCGCCGATCACCGGGTCCTCCATCAGCTCCTGCCCCAGTTTCTTGATCAGCTTGCGGACCTTTTCGACATCCGTGTCGTAGGTCACCCTGAGCGGCAGTTTCATGATCACCCAGTCGCGCGAATAATTGGTCAGCACCTGGATCTCGCCGAACGGCACGGTCTGCAGCGCGCCCAGGTGATGGCGCAGCTGGAACGACCGGACCGAGATCTTTTCCACCGTCCCCTTCACATTGCCCAGGTCGATGTATTCCCCCTTGCGGAACGCATCGTCGATCAGAAAGAACGCGCCCGAGAAGATGTCGCGCACCAGCGTCTGCGCGCCAAAACCGATGGCAATCCCGATGACCCCGGCGCCGGCGAACAGCGGGCTGACGTTCACCCCAAGCTCCAGCAGCGCGATCAGCGCGATCGTCACCACCACCACCGCCAGGATCCCGCCCCGGAAAAGCGGCAGCAGGGTCGCCAGCCGGCTCGCGCCCGAAGCACCGCCCTCGTCGCCCAGTTCGGCCCCGTCGTCGGCAGGCACTTCCTGGGCGATCATCCCGTCGATCCAGATCCGGAAGAGGTTGTAGACGATGTACCCGACGAACAGCACGATCGCGACGTCCAGGAAATTGCCCACCAGGGTTTCCCGGACCATCTTGTTGTCCCTGAGCCAGATCAGGATCAGCGCGTAACTGCCCGCCGCCAACGCCAGGATCCCCGCGACCTGGCGGAACAGGTCCTCGTAGCTCATCGGCCGGTGGGTGATCCTTGGCAGGGTATCGCCAGCTTCCTCGGCCTCGGCCGCGGCATGATCGCGGTTGGCATCCTCGCGCCGGCGGATCCGGTCGAAATAGCGTTCCAGCGCAAAGTTCATCACCGCGTAAACCACCAGCATCGTCAGGAAGACGCCATAGGCCCCGGCATTCAGCGAAATGCGTTCATCCCGTTCCAGCACCAGGTCGAAACTGTGCCGCAGCCAGCCGAAGACGAAGAACAGGATCAGCGCCGGCGCCCAGATCAGCGACAGGCTGCGCAGGGCCCAGGGCACGTCTTCGGGGCGCCGCCCGCTGCGGATCACCCCGCCGATCGCTCGCCCGTTGACCAGAACCATGGCAATGTTGGCCAGCATGGCGACCAGGGTCAGGACCAGCGACAGCAGGGCGTAGACGTTGTAGTTCAGCCCGATTTCCTTGATCCAGGTCGCGGCGTACCCGCTCCAGACTCCGTAAGAGCTGATGGCCCAGAGCCAGAGGTAGAGCCGCCGCGCGTCCCGGTCGGTGAGGTTGGGGATGCGGTATTGCGGCAGGTAGGGCGACAGGGTCATCCGCCACAGATCGCCGATGGTGCGCGACATGAAGAAGGCCAGGAAGATCGCCGCGACCGTGATTTCGACCGAACGGTCGTTGGGATTGCCGAACACCAGCAGCCCGATCAGCGTCACCACGATCAGCACGAAACCGGTACCCAGCAGGCCGACCAGGAACCGCAGGGCCAGGAACGGGACCTTTTCGGTGTAGCCCCTGGGCTTTTCCAGGATCCGCGACGTCACCAGCCCGCGCAGCACCCGCTTGCCAAAGATTTCGACCGTGGCCAGCCGCCCCACCGCCAGCAGCACAAGCGTGGCCACCAGCACCTCGAGATAGGTCGATATCTTGCCCGTGGGGCTGGTGGCGCGCAGGATGTAAAGCACCTCGTTGACCGACACCGGCAGCACGGCCAGCCGTTCCTCGAGCCGGTCGATGAAGGATCCGATCACGTGGTAGGTCTGCATCAGGCCCGACAATTCGGCGTCGGACGACATCGGATCGGGGGTGCGCGGGTCCGATGCGCCGATCACGCCGCCGCCGTTGTCGACCACGACAACGCTGACCCCGGCCTCGGCAGCCTGGCGCAGGGCGTCGGCCAGGTTGGTCGCGGCGTCCGGCTCGGCCGTGGCAGTGCCGCCCGAAGACGAGATCCCGGGCAGCCCGGGCAAAAGCTGGGCCCGGCCCGCGCCGGGCAGCAGCAGCGCGCACAGCGCCAGGAGGACCGCGCAGATCAGCGGGTAGCGTCGGGTCATTGCGGAAACATATCCTGGAACCGTTCCTGTCGGGCCGCCCGGATCGGGCATTTTTCAGGCTATCCGGGCGGACGATCCGGCGCAATCGGGGCGGCGGTTTCCCATTGCATCCGTGACGGTTTCAAATACTAGGGTTTCAGGGGCCCGCGCCATGGCGGGCATACAGTCGGAACGGGACGGTCGGACATGGCGAAAACGGCAATTTCGGCCCGAATTCCGGTCTATTCGGCCAATTCGGGCGATGAAGTCGCAGGCCCCGGGCCGGTCTGGCATCGCCAACACCGAAACGGCTCGTTATGGTGCGGTCAGGGTGAGATGCGTACCAGGGCAGTGACTTCCTGCAAGCCGGGCGTGACGATCATCGAATGGAACGACGTGCCGGAACGATCCGGCACGGATCTGAGGCAGTGAATGCAATCATGATCGATGCCGACGCGGATAGGGTGCTGAAACCGGGCACCGGCGCCATGCGCGTCATGCTGTACAGCCACGACACATTCGGCCTGGGCCACCTGCGCCGGACGCGGGCGCTGGCCTCGGCCATCACCGAGGCGGACCCGACCGCATCGGCCCTGATCGTCACCGGATCGCCGGTGGCGGGCCGCTTTGCCTTTCCGCCCAAGGTCGACCACATCCGCCTGCCCGGCGTGACCAAGCTGGCCGATGGCAGCTATGCCAGCCAGGCGCTGGGGCTGGATATCGATGAAACGACCGACCTGCGCGCCAGCCTGATCGAGGCCGCCGCCACCGTCTTCAAACCCGACCTGCTGATCGTCGACAAGGAGCCCACCGGCTTTCGCGGCGAATTGATGCCGACGCTGGACCGGCTGGTGGCCAACGGGCGATCCAAGCTGGTGCTGGGCCTGCGCGACGTGCTGGACGAACCCGAAGTGCTGGTCGAGGAATGGGGCCACAAGGGCGCTGTCGAGGCCGCCGAACGCTATTACCACGAACTCTGGGTGTATGGGCTGCGGTCCATCTATGACCCGACCGCCGCGCTGCCCTTCAGCCAGGCGCTGCGCGAGCGGATGGTGTTTACCGGCTACCTGCGGCGCGACCAGATGCAGATCGGCGTGCCGCCCGCGGGCGATTACGTGCTGGTCACGCCCGGCGGCGGCGGCGACGGGCAGACCATGGTGAACCTGGTCCTGTCCGCCTACGAGGCCGACCCGACGCTGTCCCCCCGCGCGATCCTGGTCTACGGCCCGTTCCTGTCGGGTGACACGCGGGCCGAATTCGAACGGCGGGTCAAGGCGCTGCACGGCCGGGTCGAGGCGGTCGGCTTCGAAAGCCAGATCGAGACGCTGATCGCGGGTGCCAGCGGTGTAATCTGCATGGGCGGCTACAATACCTTCTGCGAAGTGCTGACATTCGACCGCCCCGCCGTGATCGTGCCGCGCACGGTGCCGCGGCGGGAACAATACATCCGCGCCCGCCGGGCCGAAGAGATGGGCCTGGTCGGCATGATCGACGAATGGCGCGACGGGCTGACGACCGAAGCCATGATCGCCGCGATCCGCGGCCTGACCGCCCGTCCGCAACCGTCGCAATCCTTCCCGCCGGGGCTTCTGGACGGGCTGGACCATGTGACCGAACGGGTCGCCAGCCTGCTTGCGCTGCGCAGGGAGTGCGCCGCGGAATGACGAAGACCCCGCCGCTGGCCGTGCTCGTGAAGGGCTGGCCGCGCCTGTCCGAAACCTTCATCGCCCAGGAACTGGTCGCGCTGGAAGACGCCGGCCACCAGATGGCGCTGTGGTCCCTGCGCCACCCGACCGACACGGCGACCCATCCGCTGCACGATCGGCTGAAGGCGCAGGTGACCTATCTGCCGGAATACCTGCACGACGAACCCGGGCGCGTGCTGCGCGGGTGGTGGAAGGCCCGCCGCCTGCCCGGCTATGCCGACGCCTGGCGGTCCTGGCGTGCCGACCTGAAACGCGACCGCACGCGCAACCGGGTGCGCCGGTTCGGCCAGGCCTGCGTGCTGGCGGCCGAACTGCCCGAAGGCACGCGCGGGCTTTACGCGCATTTCATGCACACGCCGTCGTCGGTTGCCCGCTACGCGGCGATCCTGCGCGGCCTGCCCTGGTCGTTTTCGGCCCATGCCAAGGACATCTGGACATCGCCCGACTGGGAAAAGCGCGAAAAGCTGACGGCGGCGACCCATGGCGCGACCTTCGGCGCCACCTGCACCGCCTTCGGGGCCGATCATCTGCGCGGGCTGGCCGATGATCCGGGCCGGGTGGACCTGGTTTATCACGGGCTCGACCTGCACCGCTTTCCGCCGCCGCCCGACCGGCCCGTGCGCGGGGCGGATGCGCCGTTCCGGATCCTGTCGGTGGGTCGGCTGGTGGAAAAGAAGGGCTTTGACCGCCTGATCGAGGCGCTGGCCCTGCTGCCCAGGACGCTGGACTGGCACTGGGAACATATCGGCGGCGGCGGCGACAAGGCGGCGCTGGCGGCGCGGTCGGGCGCGTTGAAGATCGCGCACCGGATCACCTGGCGCGGGGCGCTGGCGCAACCCGACGTGATCGAGGCGATGCGGCGGGCCGACCTGTTCGTGCTGCCTTCGCGCGTGGCCCGGGACGGCGACCGCGACGGGCTGCCCAACGTGCTGATGGAAGCGGCGTCGCAGAAGCTGCCGATCCTGTCGACGCCGGTCTCGGCGATCCCGGAATTCATCGAGGACGGCGTGCACGGGTTCCTGTCGGCCGACGACCTCTTCGCGCTGGCCGATGCGATCACCCAGATGGCGACCGACCCGGCGGTGACCACGGGCCTGGCCGATGCCGCGTTTCATCGGCTGACCGCCAGCTTCCGGATGGAACCCGGCATCGCCCGCCTGTCCGCGCGGCTGACCGCGCTGTGCGAAGACTGATCCGATGCGCCTTGCCTTCTACGCCCCGATGAAAGCACCGACCCACCCGGTGCCCTCGGGCGACCGCGAGATGGCGCGCAACCTGATGACGATGCTGGGCAGCGACGGGGCCGAGGTCATCCTTGCATCCGAACTGAAGCTGCGCGACGGGACCGGGGATATCGCCACGCAGCGGCGCCTGATCGCGGATGCCGAATCCGAGGTGGAGCGGCTGATGGCCGAATTGCCGGATGACGTGGCGCTGTGGGTCACGTATCACAATTACTACAAGGCGCCCGACCTGCTGGGCCCCGAAATCGCGCGGCGGCGGGGCATTCCCTATGTCCAGATCGAAGCGTCCCGCGCCCGCAAGCGGCTGACCGGTCCCTGGGCCGGTTTCGCCGCCGCGTCCGAGGCCGCATCGGATGCGGCGGCGGTGATCTTTCACCCAATAGAACATGACCGCGAAACGCTGGACCGCGACCGCGTGCCGGGCCAGATCGTTGCCGCCCTGCCGCCGTTCCTGGCCGCCGATGACCTGCCGGTCGCCGGTGATCCGGTGCCCGGGCGGCTGCTGTCGGTGGGGATGATGCGGCCCGGCGACAAGATGGGATCCTATCGCCTGATTGCCGAGACCCTGCCCGCGCTGACCCATCCGAACTGGCATCTGCACATCGCCGGCGACGGCCCGGCGGGCGACGCGATCCGCGCGCTGTTCGCGCCTTTCGGGGACCGGGTGACGTTCCTGGGCCAACTGGACCGCGACGGGCTGAACGCGGCTTATGCCAGCGCCGATCTGTTTCTGTGGCCCGGCGTGAACGAGGCCTACGGCATGGTGTTCCTCGAGGCCCAGGCCCATGGCGTGCCGGCCGTGGCGCAGGACCGGCCCGGCGTGCGCGACGTGGTGGCGGGCGGCCCGAACCCTCCGGTCCAGGCAGGCGCGGCCGGCCTTGCGCTTCGGTGTGACTGGTTGCTCGAAGACCCGGCGCGCCGGCAGGCCGCCAGCCTTCTGGCCAGACAGACCCTGCGCGCCCGGCATCTGCAGCCGGCCGCCGCCCGCGGCTTCTGGCAAACCGTGTCCCCCTTGTTGGAGGGTCGTCCATGATCCGTCTTGCGCTTCTGCGCCATGGCCATACCGAATGGAACCGCGCCGGCCGGATCCAGGGCCGCAGCGACATCATGCTGGACCACGAGGCGCGCACGGACCTGTCCAAATTGCGCCTGCCTGCCCCCTGGGACGTGGCCATGCTGTGGTCCAGCCCGCTGGAACGGGCGCTGGACACCGCCGAACTGGTGTCCGGCGGCAAGCGCCCCAAGGCGGCGCCCGAGCTGATCGAGATGAACTGGGGCGATTTCGAGGGCCAGCGGGGCGAGGACCTGATCGCGACGCCCGGGTCGGGGTACAAGCATATCGAGGACTGGGGCTGGGATTTCCGCCCGCCCGGCGGCGAAAGCCCGCGCGAGCTGGCCGAACGGCTGACGCCCTGGCTGTTCGGGCTGACCGGCGACAACGTCGCGGTCTGCCATATCGGCGTGATGCGGGTGATCCTGGCGCTGGCGCATGACTGGGATTTCGACGGCCCCGCGCCGTTCCGGATCAAGCGCAACCGGATGTATCTGGTCGAGATCCGCGGCGACCGGCTGATCCCCGACCCCGACCCCGTCCGCCTGGTGCCCGCGCCATGAAGGTGCTGATCGTCGTCACCCACCTTTTGGGCACCGGCCACCTGAGCCGCGCGCTGACCCTGGGCCGGGCCTTTGCCGCCGCCGGTCACGACGTGACCCTGGCCAGCGGCGGCGCGCCTGCCCCGCACCTGGACACCACCGGCGTGACGCTGGTGCAACTGCCCCCCGTCAAGTCCGACGGCACCGATTTCACCCGGCTGCTGACGCCCGACGGAACACAAGCCGATGCCGATTGGCTGGCCCGGCGGTCCGAAACGCTGAACGACTGCCTGGCCGGCGATCCGGACCTTCTGATCACCGAGCTTTTCCCCTTTGGCCGCCGCATCCTGCGCGCCGAATTCCTGGCCCTGCTGGACACCGCCCGCGCGCGGCCGCGCCCGCCCAGGATCCTGAGTTCGATCCGCGATATCCTTGCCCCGCCGTCGAAACCCGCCAAGGCCACCTGGGCGGACGAGATCGTGACGCGGTACTACGACGGCGTTCTGGTCCATTCCGACCCGGCGCGGACGGACCTGTCGTTAAGCTGGCCGGTGTCCGACGCGCTGGCGCCGCGCCTGATCTACACGGGCTACGTCGCCCCCGCCCCGGCCGGGCCGCATCCCGACCGGGCCGGCGCGGGCGAGATCCTGGTCAGCGCCGGCGGTGGCGCCGTCGGCGATGCGCTGTTCCGCACCGCCCTGGCCGCCGCAGCGCAGGATCCGTCGCGCAGCTGGCGTCTGCTGGTGGGCGGCGGGGCCGACCGGCTGACCACCCTCGCCGACGGCGCCCCAGCCAATGTCACGCTGGAAGCGCCGCGCCCCGATTTCCGCCAGATGCTGTCGCACGCGGCGGCCTCGGTCAGCATGTGCGGCTACAACACCGCGCTGGACATCCTGCAGGCGGGCACCCCGGCGGTCTTTGTGCCCTTCGACGCCGGCAACGAGGTCGAACAGGGCCTGCGCGCGGACAGCCTGGCTGCCCTGCCCGGCATCGTGGCGCTGAAAAGCGCCGATCTGACGCCCGAAGCCCTGCGCGCCGCCCTGGACAGGGTCACCACCGACGGACCGCGCGACAGCGGGCAATTGCGCGACGACGGTGCGGCCGAAACGATAAGAATATGCGAAACGATGATGACGAAATGACCGACTGGACCCCCCTGGACGACGAACTTGACCGGATGGAAATGCCCTTTCCCGTCTGGTGGCGCGATGACGACGCACTGACCGATACCACCGCGCTGAACCGCCTGATCCGCCTGTCCGAACGGAACGGCTGGCCGCTGCACCTGGCCATCGTCCCGGCCCATGCGGATGCGGCCCTGGCCGACCGCCTGCGCGACGCCGCGACGGTCATCCCGGTGACCCACGGGTGGGCCCATGTCAGCCACGCGCCCAAAACCGAGAAGAACGCCGAATTCGGCGCCCACCGTGCCGCGGACGTGATGGCCGCCGAGGCCGGGCAGGGACACGCCCGGCTGGAGGATCTGCTGGGCGAGGCGCCCGCGCCGATGTTCGTGCCGCCCTGGAACCGGATCGCCCCCGACCTGCTGCCGCTGCTGCCCGGGCAGGGCTTTGACATGATCTCGACCTACAATCCGCGCAAGACGCCTCGGGCCGTCCCCGGCCTGACCCGCGTGAACACCCATCTGGACCCGATCGACTGGCACGGGGGCCGCAGCCTGGTGGACCCGCAGGCGTTGGTGAACAAGCTGGCCCGCGACCTGGCCGACCGCCGCGAAGGCCGGGCCGACGCCACCGAACCCTATGGCCTGCTGACCCATCACCTGGTGCATGACGACGCCATCTGGGACTTTGTCGAAACCTTCTTCACCCACCTGTGCAACGCGCCCCTGTATTTCTGGAGCGCCCGAGACCCCCAAACGGAGCCCAATTCATGAGCCGCCTCGATTCCATGCTGCGCCGCCTGAGCGCCCAACGCGACGGGCTCAACTGGGCCGCCGAAGAGGTCCGCGCGTTGAACGGCGACGTGCTGGACCTTGGCCTTGGCAATGGCCGGACCTACGACCACCTGCGCGAAATCGTGCCCGACCGGCGCATCTGGGTGATCGACCGGATCCTGCAATGCCATCCGTCCTGCGAACCGCCGGCGGCGGATTTCCTGCAGGGCGAGGCCGCGCCGATGCTGGAGGAACTGGCCGCCCGGACGCCTGGCATCGTCTTTGCCCATTACGACCTGGGGCGCGGGATCAAGGAAGAGGATGTCGCCGAGGCCGCCGCGCTGTCCAGGGACCTGGCGCGGGTGATGGTGCCCGGCGGGATCATCGTGTCCGGCCAGCCACTGGTGGGGTTCGAACAGGTGCAGGGGCCCGACAGCATCGCGCCCGACCGCTACATGTTCTACCGCTGCTGACCGCGCGCACCGGCATTTTCCCGAACTCCGGGCCGGATAATGCGCCTTGTCCGGCGCCGCCGGACCAAGGCGATCAGACGCGGGTGCCGCGCGACCAGGTGGACACCGGCATCGGCTGGTCGCCCACCATCCGGATCCGCACCAGGTCGGCGCGCAGGCCCGGCGCGATGCGGCCCCGGTCGGTCAGGTTGGTCGCTTCGGCCGGCGCGCGGGTGACGGTCGCGATGCCCTTGGACATGTCGCCCCAGATCCGGCCCAGCTGCACCGCGCCGGTCAACAGCGAAAACGGCACGTAATCCGACGACAGGATGTCCAGCAGACCGGCCTCGGCCAGGTCCTGCGCCGCCACGTTGCCCGAATGCGATCCGCCGCGCACCACGTTAGGCGCGCCCATGATCACCGCGATGCCGGCGTCGCGGCTGGCGGCCGCCGCCTCGGTCGTGGTGGGGAATTCCGCCAGCCGCACGCCGTGGCGCGCCGATATGTCGACCTGCCCCGCCGTCGTGTCGTCATGGCTGGCCAGAACCGCGCCCAGCCGCTTGCCCTCGGCCACGGCTGCCTCTTCGTTCGCCTCGCCCAGCCTTTCGTGCAGATCGTAAAGCGACCCCACGTGGGCGTCGAATTCCGCCTGGCTGAGACCGTGCTTGCCGACCATGTAGTCCTGGTATTTCGAGATGTCGCGGAACTGACGCTGCCCCGGCATGTGGTCCATCAGGCTGACGATGCCGACGCGATCCTCGGGGCCGAATTCGTCCAGCTCCTCGATCAGCGTCTCGGAACAGATCTCGGCCCGCAGGTGCAGGAAATGGCTGATCCGGAAGATCCCGCGTTCGCGCATCTCCAGGATGCGCGAGGCCAGCGGCCGGGCGTATTTGCCATAGGGCGCCCTGGATCCCGTCGGGATCGAACCCACCCGCAGGGCGTCGAAAACGGTGGTGATCCCGGTCGAGGCCAGTTCCGCGTCATGGGCCAGGATCGCGGGTTCCAGCGGCCAGGCGACCTGGGGCCGGGGCTTCATGTGGCGTTCGAGGTTGTCGGTGTGCACCTCGATCAGGCCGGGCGCCAGGTAGTCGCCGCCGCAGTCGATGGCGCCGGCCGGCACGGCCGCGCCCTGTGTCACCTCGGCGATCGCGCCGTCGCGGATCAGCAGGCCGCCGGTCACGCATTCATCCGCCAGCACCAGCGTCGCATTGGCAAGGATCACGTCTTCTGTCATCTGGACCTCGTTCATCTTGTCCCGCGCCGTCAAGGGAGTGACCGCACATGGAATTTTCGCGCTACGCGCTGTATTACGCCCCGCCCGAGGACGCCGGCTGGACCCGGCTGGCCACGTCCTGGCTGGGTTGGGACATGACCGCGGGCGCCGAAGTGGCGCCGCCCGACGCGCCCGGCATTGACGTGGCCGAGATCACCGCGCGCCCCCGCAAGTACGGGCTGCACGCGACGATGAAACCGCCGTTCCGGCTGGCCGAGGGCCGGACATTCGCCGAGCTGGAGGCAGCCACGGCCGCGCTGTGCGCCCGGCTGAAGCCGGTCACGCTGGACGGTCTGGCGGTCACCCGGCTGCATGGATTCGCGGCACTGCGCCCCCAAGGCGACACCAGCGCCCTGTCCGACCTGGCGGCGGGATGTGTCGAGGGGCTGGACGCTTTCCGCGCCCCTGCCCCGGAACCGGAACTGGAAAGCCGCCGCAAGGGGGGCCTGTCCGACGCGCAGGAGGCGCACCTGCTGCGCTGGGGCTATCCCTACGTGATGGAGCAGTTCCGCTTTCACATCACCCTGTCGCGGCGGCTGGGGGACGAGGCGGACAGCGTCGAGGCCTGGCTGAAGGAGAACCTCGGCCCGCTGTTGCCCGTGCCGTTCCACATCCCCGACATGGCGCTGGTCGGCGAAGGCCCGGACGGCCGTTTCCGCCTGATCCATCGTTACACGCTTTCGGGCTGAAGGGCGGCGCGAACGGCGGTGACGGTGTCTTCGAGGGCACCGGAATTGTCGATCTCGTGCACGTTCAGCAGGCCGTCGGGCAACGGCAGGGATCCGCGCGACAGGCGGCGTTTCTGTTCGTCTTCCGCCTCGCGCCCGCGGCCGGCGAGACGGGCGGCCAGCACGGCTGGCGGCGCGGTAAGCGAGATGACCTGCAACCCCGGAAAGACCTCCTGCGCCCGCAGAAGCACGGCGCGGGACAGGTTCACGACGACGGTCCGCCCGTCGGCCAGGTCGTCGCGGATGACCTGCGGGATGCCGTAGTGCAACCCGTGGGCGGGCCAGGACAGCACGAATTCCCCGGCAGCCTCGCGGGCCAGGAAATCCTCTTTGGCCACGCCTTCGAAATCTTCGCCCCCCGCCTCGGATGGGCGGGTGATCACGCGCCGCGCCAGGACACAGGCAGGATCGGCGGCGACCAGCGCCTCCATCACGCTGTCCTTGCCGACGCCCGAAGGCCCGACCACCGCGACGAGACGACCCAAGCAGTGATCCGTCATGCCGCCCGCACCGGGGTGAAGACCGACACATCGACCTCGCGGTCGCAAACCACCTCGCGTGCGGCGATGTCGTGGAAGATCCCGACGATGGCGGCACCGCGCGCCTTGGCCTCGGTGATCAGGTCCAGCACGACCTGGCGGTTGCCCGCGTCAAGGCTGGCGGTGGGTTCGTCCAGCAGCAGCGCCGGGTAGTCGTGGGCGAAGCCGCGGGCGATGTTGACCCGCTGCTGTTCGCCGCCCGAGAAGGTGGTGGGGCTGAGACCCCAGAGCGGTTCGGGAATGTTGAGGCGGGACAACAGCTCGCCGGCCCGGGCCCGGGCCGTCTCGCGGTCAACGCCCACGGCCAGAAGCGGTTCGGCGACCACGTCCAGCGTCGGCACGCGCGGCACCACGCGCAGGAACTGACTGACATAACCCAGCGTCTCGCGGCGCAGCTTCAGGATCTCGCGCGGCTCGGCGGTGACCACGTCGATGCCCCCCACCACGATCTTCCCCGATGCGGCCAGGTAATTGCCGTAGATCAGCCGCATCAGCGTGGATTTGCCCGCGCCGGACGCGCCGGTCAGGGCGATGCATTCGCCAGGGGCCACGCGCAGGGACGCGCCGGTCATCACGGGCAACACGGTGCCGCCCTGGTTATGGAGCGTGAAGCTCTTCGAGACGTTCTGAACATCGATCATCCGGGTCACTCCGGTTATGGCCGCTAGAGCCAGCGGCGCCATTTGAAGATTGCATAGGCCAGGACGGAGGATCCGACCATGACCAGAAGCGCAAGCGGATAGCCCCAGGGCGAGGTAAGCTCGGGCATCCGGGTGAAGTTCATGCCGTAGATCGACGCGATCAGGGTCGGCGGCATGAAGAAGACCGCGACGATCGAGAAGATCCGCATCGACGTGTTCTGATCGACCGAGATCAGCCCCAGCGTCAGGTCGGTGGCAAAGCCGATGCGTTCGCTGACCGATGCGCCATGTTCCACCAGCGCGCGGATGTCGTGCATGGCGCCGTCGATGATGTGCAGCAGGTCGGCATCGACCGAGGCGTGGATCTGGCGGTGAAAGCTGAGCGCGCGTTCCAGCGACAGCAGCCCCAGCCGCACACGACCCAGCAATTCGCCCTGAAGCCCGAGGTTGCGCAGCGTGGTCCTGAGCATTCCCGGCTGGCTGTAGCCCTCGTCGTCCAGCACTTCGGCCAGCAGCTTGTCGAGTTCCTCGGCGATGCCTTCGATCAGGTCGGCCTGGCGGCCGATGATCTCTTCGGCCAATCCCATGGCGATCCGGTGCGGCGACGTGCAGCCGGCGGCCGAGGTGGCGGCGCGTTGCGGGTAGGTCGCGAAGGGCCGGGGCGCGTGGTAGCGCACGGTGACCAGCCGGTCGGGCGACAGGATCAGGGTGACCGGCAGCGCCTTCTGGGACCCATCGGCACGCAACCCGGGCAGGACGACGGTCATGTAGTCGATGTCCTCGACCCGGTAGAGCCGGTTCGACACCTCGATCTCGCGCATTTCGGCAAAGCTTGGCAGGGTGATGCCAAAGGGCGCGATGGCCGCGGCCTCCTCCGCGGTCGGTTCGAACAGGTCGATCCAGACCGCGCCGGCGGGGTCGGACCCCGCCCGCATTTCGTTCAGCTGGTTGCCGGAACTGGAGAAGAGCCGCATCATGAGAGATCAGACCTGCAGGACGGAAGACACCAGCAACTGCGTATAGGCATGCTGCGGATCGTCAAGCACCTGATCGGTCAGACCGGTTTCCACCACGTGGCCGTCCTTCATCACCATCAGCCGGTCGGCCAGCAGGCGCACGACGGCCAGGTCATGGGTGACGATCAGCGCCGAAAGCCCCATTTCGCGGACCAACCCGCGCAGCAGGTCCAGAAGGCGCGCCTGCACCGACACGTCAAGCCCGCCGGTCGGTTCATCCATGAACACCAGCCGCGGCCCGGTGACCAGGTTGCGCGCGATCTGCAGCCGCTGCTGCATGCCGCCCGAGAAATGCGAGGGCCGGTCGTCGATCCGGTCGGTGTCGATTTCCACCCGGCCCAGCCAGTCTTCGGCCGAATTGCGGATGGAGCCATAGTGGCGCGCGCCTACGGCCATCAGCCGTTCACCGATATTGCCGCCGGCGCTGACGCCCATGCGCAGGCCCTCGCGGGCGTGCTGGTGGACAAAGGCCCAGTCGGTGCGGCCCAGCATCCGGCGCGCGGGTTCGGACATGGTCAGGGTGTCGACCGGCCCGTCGGTGCGGGTGTCGAATATCACCTGGCCGCCGTCGGGGGGCAGATGGCCGGCCAGGCAGTTCAGCAGGGTGGATTTTCCGGAGCCGGATTCGCCCACGATCCCCATGACCTCGCCGGGGTAGAGATCGAAGGAGACGTCGGCACAACCGATGCGCCCACCGTAAAGCTTGGATACGTCGCGCACTTGCAGCAAGGGGGTCATTGGGTATCTCCTGCACAAGAATTTTCGGCGAAAATTCTCGATCGGCATTTTTCGCAGAAAAATGTGGTTCCGGGCATCACACGGCCTCCCCGGCCAGGCGGCCGGCATGCCCGGCCTCGACGCGGGACCGGCAGTAATCGGTGTCCGAACAGACGAACATCCGGTTGCCCGCGTCGTCCAGGATCACCTCGTCCAGGTAGCTGGTTTCGGATCCGCACAGATCGCAGGGATGGTCGGCCTTGGTCGGCTCGAACGGGTAATCCTCGAAATCGAGGCTGACGACCCTGGTCCAGGGCGGCACCGCGTAGATGCGCTGTTCGCGCCCCGCGCCGAACAGCTGGATCGCCGCCATCTCCATCTTGGGGTTGTCGAACTTGGGGATCGGCGACGGGTCCATGACATAGCGGTCGTTGACCATCACCGGATAGGCATAGGCCGTGGCGATGTTGCCATGGCGCGAGATGTCTTCGTAAAGCTTCACATGCATCAGCCCGTATTCCATCAGGCTGTGCATCTTGCGCGTCTCGGTCTCGCGCGGCTCCAGGAACCGCAGGGGTTCGGGGATCGGCACCTGGTAGACCAGGATCTGGTCCTCGGTCAGTTCGACCTCGGGGATGCGGTGGCGGGTCTGGATGATCGTCGCCTCGGCCGTTTCCTCGGTCGTGGCCACGCCTGCCGTGCGCTCGAAGAACTTGCGGATCGACACCGCGTTGGTCGTGTCGTCGGCGCCCTGGTCGATGACCTTCAGCGTGTCATCCGGCGTCAGCGACGCGGCCGACACCTGCACGCCGCCCGTCCCCCAGCCATAGGGCATGGGCATCTCGCGGCTGGCGAACGGCACCTGGTAGCCCGGCACCGCCAGCCCCTTCAGGATCGCCCGACGGATCATCCGCTTGGTCTGTTCGTCCAGGTAGGCAAAGTTGTAATCGTCCATCAGGCTCATTGCGCGGCCTCCTGTGCGGCGGCATTGTCGGCCGCCTCGCGGCGCATCTTGCGGACCAGTTCCAGTTCCGACTGGAAGTCCACGTAATGCGGCAGCTTGATATGTTCGAGGAACCCGGTCGCCTGGATGTTGTCGCAATGGCTCAGCACGAATTCCTCGTCCTGCGCCGGCGCGCCCTTGTCGTCCTCGCCCAGCTCTTCCCAGCGCAGCGCCCGGTCGACCAGCGCCATGGAGATCGCCTTGCGCTCGGTCTGCCCGAACACCAGCCCGTAGCCGCGGGTGAATTGCGGCGGCTCGGTCTTCGATCCCTTGAACTGGTTCACCGTCTCGCATTCGGTCAGCTGGATTTCTCCGATATCGATGGAAAAGCCCAGCTCGGGGATCTCCATTTCCACATCCACCAGCCCGATGCGCAATTCGCCCACGAAGGCATGGTTCTTGGCGTAGCCGCGCTGGGTCGAATAGGCCAGCGACAGCACGAACCCCTCGTCGCCCCGGGTCAGTGCCTGCGCCCGCGTCGCGCGGTCGGCCGGGTAGGCCATCGGCTGGCGGGTGATGTCGCGCGGTTCGGTGTCGTCGCGCGGTTCGCGCTGGATGATGTCCTCGCTGGCCAGGAACTCGGTGATATGCGGCGTGGGTTCGGTGCGCGCCTCGGCCTGCGGGGCGGTGATCGGCGCGCCCTCGGCGGCCAGTTTGAAATCCAGCAGCCGGTGCGTGTAATCGAAGGTCGGGCCCAGAACCTGCCCGCCCGGCGCATCCTTGAACGTGGCCGAGATCCGCCTGTCACACCGCATCTCGCCGGTTTCCACCGGGGTCGTCACGCCGAAGCGCGGCAGCGTGGTGCGATAGGCGCGGATCAGGAAGATCGCCTCGATCAGGTCGCCGCGCGACTGCTTGATCGCCAGCGCGGCCAGGTCGGGATCATACAGCGATCCCTCGGCCATCACACGGTTCACCGCCAGCGACAGCTGTTCGCGGATCTGGGCAATGGACATCTCGGCGACGGTGGTATCCCCGCGCCGTTCCTCGGCCAGCCAGGCATGGGCATTATCGATCGCCCGTTCGCCACCTTTTACGGCAACATACATGTCTCAGCCCTCCGTGACGGCGGTGCTGCGGGGCAAGGCGGCAACCTTGTCCCCGGCAGTGAAAAGGAAATCCAGCCCCAGCGGGTAGAGCTTGTGATTGGCGGCAAAGGCGGCCACCTCCGGCAGGGTCAGCCGGGCGGTGTCCTTGATCCCCGGGCCTTTCAGCCGCGCGCCTTCACTGGCCAGCCCGTCGCATTCCACGATCAGCGTGGTGGACCGGTCGGGATATTCCGGCGTGCCGACGGGGAAGCGGGCGATGGGCGAAAGGTCCTCCCAGCGGCCCACGGCAAAGGCGGCTTGCTCGGCCGCCACGATGGGCGCGCCGGTGTGGAAGGCGACCCAGTCCCGGATCTGGGGCGTATCGCAGGGGCCGGCCAGGTGCAGGCCGGCTTCGGGATCGCACAGCGTCAGGATCACCGTGCCGGCGGCCACCGACAACGGCGCGGGCGGCGTGGCCCGGGCGGCGGTGCGGATCTGGCCCGGGCGGGCCATGACGGTCATGATGGCGCGAAAGGCATGGGCGGCGTCGACGGGAGCATTGGTGAAGCCCCCGGTCAGGGCGGCGGTGGCGGTCATGCGTTTTCTCCCCGGACCATGGTGAAGAAATCGACCTTGGTGGCTGCGGCCTTGGCGGCGCGGGCCTGGCGGCGTTCGGCCATCAGGTTGCCCAGCGGCGCCAGGATCCGGCCCTGCACGTCGGCGGCCGCGTCGGTCTGCATAAGTGCATCGATCAGCGCGGCGGCCTCGGCCTTGGGTTTGGACCGGCCCTGGATATAGGCGTGGCCCACGGTGCCGTCCTTCAGCGCGACGGAGCAGCGGGTGACCGTCATTTCGCCCATGTTGAAAGGCGCGCCGGTGCCGCCGAGGCGGGCGCGCACCATGACGCCGCCCGCTTCGGGCGCGCGCAGCCAGTCGAATCCGGGCACCGCGTCATAAGCGGCCCACAGCGCCAGAAGATCGGCTTCCGGCGCCTTGGCCAGAAGGCTCATCCATGCGCGGCGGCGTTCGGTGTCCTGTGTCTGATCAACCATTTTCACCTTGCCTGGGTTGTCCATTATTTCTATACAACTATACAAATCATAGACACACCTCTGACGGGGTGCAAACAGAAAGAATTGAAATTTTCATGACAGCGGAGACTTGCGGATGGCCCGGACCCCGATCTGGCAGACGATAAAGCGGTCGCTGACCACCGATATCGCCGAGGGTCGGTTTTCCACCGGCGACCGCCTGCCGACCGAGGCACAGCTGGCGGGCCGTTTCGGCGTGAACCGCCACACGGTGCGCCGCGCGCTGGCAGCGATGGCCGAGGAAGGGCTGGTGCATTCGCGGCGCGGGTCCGGCGTCTTCGTGGCGGCGACGCCCACGGATTACGCGATCGGGCGGCGGGTGCGGTTTCACCAGAACATCGCCTCGGGCGGGCGGATCCCGACCAAGAAGGTGCTGTCGCTGGCGGTCCAGGCGGCGGGGGCCGAGGAAGCCGCGGCGCTGCAGATAGACCCGGGCGCGCCGGTTCTGGTCTATGACGGGATGTCGCTGGCCGACGGGCAGCCGGTGGCGGTGTTCCAATCGATGTTCCCCGCCGACCGGCTGCCGGGGCTGGCCGAGGCGCTGGAGACCACCGCGTCGGTCACCGAGGCGCTGACGGCCTGCGGGGTGCCGGATTACACGCGGACATCCACCCGGATCACGGCGAAGGAGGCCAGCGCCACCCAGGCGCTGCACCTGCAGATCGCGGAAGGCGCGCCGATCCTGCGCACCGTGAGCATCAACGCGGATCCGGAGGGCCGGCCGGTCGAATTCGGGCGGACCTGGTTTGCCGGGGACCGGGTGACGCTGACGGTCGGGGAGGACTGACCGCGGACCGTCGAGAGGGTGGTTGGGGCGGGCCGGGGTATTTGTGAAGAGAAAGAAGCAGGAGGGCGCGCCCCGGTCGGGCGGGGTGGGCTCTTGATGCCGGTGTCGCCGGAAGGACGTCGACAGGGTGGGAGCACGACCGGGGTGCGCGGTCAGGGTTCGTATTTTTCCAGGAAAGCCTCGGCGGGGAGCGCGCGAAAATCCTGAAGCGCGGTGCGCAGCGTGGCGTGGTCCCAATCCCACCAGGCAAGGGCGATGAGGCGGTCGGCCACCGGTTCGGGCAGGCGGCGACGGACAGGCCTGGCCGGGACGCCGGCGACGATCGTGTAGGGGGCGACATCCTTGGTCACGACCGCGCCGGAGGCCACGACGGCGCCGTCGCCGATTGTCACTTCGGGCTTCACCTGGGCGTTGTGGCCGATCCAGGTGTCGTGGCCGATGGAAGCGACGCGCGAGGCGCGGTGGGCGAACCAGTCGGAATCAGGGTCCGCATCCGGCCAGTAATCCGCCGAACGATAGAGGAAATGGTGCAGCGAGGCCTTTTCCATCGGGTGATCCGTGGCCCCCACCCGCACGAAGCTGGCGATATTGGCGAACTTGCCGATCTTCGCGTTGGCCAGGTCGCACATGCGGTCGCAATAGGAATAATCCCCCATCTCGACATTCATCACCCGGCTGCCCGCGCCGATTTCGGTAAAGGCGCCGAAGGTGGATTGCAGCACGGCGCAGCCGTCGTGGATCAGCGGCTCGAAGGCCGAAAGGGGCTTGCTCATCTGCCGCTCTCGTCGCCCGATATCAGTTTTTTGCGCAGCCAGCCCGAGACCCAGTCCATGAAGATCACCATCAGGATGATCAGCACGATGTAATACGCCACTTCTTCCCAATCCTTCTGCGTGATGATCGCCTGGGTCAGCAGCAGGCCGATGCCGCCACCGGTGATCGCGCCGATGATCGTGGCGCTGCGGGTGTTGGATTCAAAGAAATAAAGCAGCTGCGACAGCAGAACCGGCGTGATCTGAGGCAGAACGCCGAAACGGTAGCGCTGCAGCGGCTTGGCCCCGGTGGATGTGACGCCTTCGATCTGCTTGTCGTCGACGTTTTCCAGCGCCTCCGAGAAGATCTTGCCGAAGGTGCCCGTGTCGGTGAAAAGGATCGCCAAAGCGCCGGTCAGCGGCCCCGGCCCGAAGGCGCGCGCCAGGATGATCGTCCAGATCAGCGCGTCCACCCCGCGCAGGAAATCGAAGACCCGCCGCGCCACGAACCGCACCGGCATCAGCAGGGTGAAGTTGCGCGCCGCCAGAAACGCCAGCGGCAGGGCGACGAGGGCCGCGCCGAAGGTGCCGAGGAACGCCATGAGGATCGTCTCGAAGATCGCCCAGGCCACGTCCTTGTGACGCCACATGCCGTTGTTCCAGAAATCGTGCCAGATGGCCCCGGCCTGCCCCGCGAAGGCCAGCCCCATCAACGCGCCCGGGTTCTTGCCGTAATACGGGCTGTCGAGCGTGAACCAGAACAGCTCCCATCCATAGAAGTAACGGAAGACTTCGGTCCGGTTGCGGGTGACGGTCAGGCGGCCGGCCTCGGTGCTGATCGCCAGCCGGTTCCGGGACGACGATATCCAGTCGGGCAGGTCGTCTGTCGGGAAGGTCGCATCGACGCCGCCCGAGCGGCTGGGTTGCGCGGTGATCAGGCCGAAGCCCGGGATCTGGTAGCTGACGAAATTGTCCGGGCCAAAGGTGATCACGTTGCCGTCGCCCAGATCGATGACGGTGTTGTCGGCGCCCAGGCTGACCCAGTCGGGCGACTGGCCTTGCGGGTAGGTGCCCTTGCGCTCGCCCTCGATGGCGACGGTGATGTCGCCCGACCGGTTGTCGCGTTCCACGTGGGTCTTGTAGCTGTAGCTGTCGGACACCAGCGTATGCGCCTTGTCCAGGCTGGCCCGTTCGGCCAGGCCCGGCACGTCGAAGGCGAAGAAGACATATGCCAGGTAGGCCAGCACCAGCAGCGGCAGGCCGAAGTTCATCAGCCGCTTGCGCTGGAACAGCGATGTCGCCTGGGCCTTCAGGCCGGCGGTGTCCGGATCGGTGGCGAAGGCGCTCATGCGTGGGCCCCCCGGGCGCCGTGGGTCAGCCGGTCGCGCAGCAGGCCCGACAGCTGGTCGACCACGATGATGGTCAGGAACAGAAGGATGAAGATCGCCGTGGCCTGGTCATAACGCCCCTGCCCCCAGGAAATCGTGTTCTTCAGATCATAGCCCAGCCCGCCCGCGCCGACGAAGCCCAGGATGGCCGAGGCGCGGATGTTGATTTCGAAGCGCAGCAGCGCGTAGCTGACGTAGTTGGGTCCGACCTGCGGGATCACGCCCAGGTACATGCGCTGCGCCCAGTTGGCGCCGACGGACGACAGCCCCTCGACCGGTTTCAGCGAGACGTTTTCGTTGACCTCCGAGAACAGTTTTCCGAGCGCGCCGCAGGTGTGCAGCGCGATGGCGATCATGGCGGGCACCGGGCCGCCGCCCAGGACAAAGATCAGCACCAGCGCGATGACGATTTCCGGGATCGCGCGGCACAGGTCCATGATCCGCCGGAACACCGGGATCAGCGCGGGCCAGGGCGACAGGCCCCGGGTCGACAGCAGCGACAGCACCGTGCCGCCCAGCAACCCGATCAGGGTCGAGGCGGCCGCGATGTTCAGCGTTTCGATCAGCGAGGGGAAATACCGGACCATGTAGCCCGGCAGGGCGGCGGCGTTCCGGACCGCCTCGCCCAGGACTTCCCTGGGATAGTCGAGGATCCGGTGGAACCCGTCGAAGAAGCCGCCGGCATTGCGGGCGTCGGCGGTGTGGAACCCGGCCGACATGAGCGCCACGAAGACGATCAGCATGATGAAGCTGTACAGCCTGCGGCGCTGCGCCATGGCCATGTATTCGGCCTGGATCGCGTTCACGCGGGCATCATCGGGGCCAATAGCCGGGCCGGCGGTCGTGTCTGCCATGCGGGGGGTCCTTGTCCGGGGGTCCGTGGCGATCAGGCGCCACGAAAAACGGGGCCCGGCGAACCGGCCCCCGCGGTATTCGCTACGCGTGTCAGCCGCCCACGGACTTGCGGGCTTCGATGATGCTGTCGTAGGCCTCGTGGGTGATCGGCTGGAAGCCAAGCGCTTCGCCTGCGGCCACGCCGTAGAAACAGTCTTCGTCCTTGTCCTTCAGACCTTCCATCAGGGCGGTCATCTTCGCCTTGACGTCATCGGGCAGCGCCTTGCGCAGGACGACCGGGCCTTCCGGGATCGGCTTGGATTTCCAGATCTCGACCATGTCGTTCATGTCCACCAGGCCGGCATCGACAGCCTTGCGCAGCGCGCCCGAGTTGTAGCCGTCTTCCCATTCGCCCAGGCCGTCGGCCCAGGTCACGCCGGCGTCGATGTCGCCGTTGTAGACCGCGACGATGGTCTGTTCGTGCCCGCCGGTGAATTTCACTTCACCGAAATAATCGCCGGACTCCATCGAGGCGCCGGTGACTTTCGGGATCTCGATCGACGGGATCAGGTAGCCCGAGGTCGAGTTGGGATCGCCGAAGCCGAAGACCTTGCCCTTGACGTCCTCAAGCGAGGTGATGCCGCTGTCCTTGCGGGCGAAGCCGATGGAATAATAGCCGTAGGAGCCGTCGTTGTTGACCTTGACCAGCACGGGTTCGACCGCGTCGGGGTCGGTCAGGTAGGTCTTGGCGTAGCCGGATGCGCCCAGCCAGGCCATGTCGATGGTGCCGCCCAGCAGGCCCTGGATCACGCCGTTGTAGTCGGCGGGCGCGAACAGCTTGACCGGAACGCCCAGCTCTTCGGACGCATAATCGGCCAGGCACTGGTTGTTGTTCAGACGGTCCTGGGCGTTTTCGCCGCCCAGGATGCCGATGCGGAATTCGGTGATGTCCTGCGCGAAGACCGGCGAGGTCAGCGCAGTGGTTGCCACGATGGCAGCAATCAGTTTGTTCATGGATGCGGTCTCTCTGGTTGGATGTCCGCCGGGTGTCCTCCGGCGGGACGGGGTGGGTCAGATGAAGGCTTTCGCTTCCATCTCGGCGGCTTCGATGCGGTCCAGCGCGCCGATCTCGGTCGAGGTCGCGGCCTCGGAGAAGCTGGCGTCGGCGCCGTAGATCTCGCGCGCGACGCCGGTGGTCAGCTGTTCGGGCAACCCGTCAAAGACGATGCGCCCGGCGCGCATGCCGACCACGCGGTCGCAATAGCGGCGCGCGGTATCCAGCGTGTGAAGGTTGCAGATGACGGTGCGCCCGTCTTCCTCGTGGATGCGGCGCAGCGCCTCCATCACCGTCTGGGCGTTCATCGGGTCAAGCGAGGCGATGGGTTCATCCGCCAGGATGATGCGCGGGTCCTGCATCAGGGCGCGCGCGATGGCGACGCGCTGCTGCTGGCCGCCCGACAGCGCCTCGGCCCGCTTGGGGGCGTGTTCGGCGATGCCAAGGCGATCCAGGATCTCGATCGCACGATGGATGTCGGCGGTGGGGTAGATGTTGAACATGGTCGCAAAGGTCGACCGCTTGTTCAGCGTCCCGTGCAGCACGTTCGACACCACGTCCATGCGCGGCACCAGGTTGAACTGCTGGAAGATCATCGCGCATTCGGATTGCCAGGCGCGCTTGGCCGCCCCGGTCAGGCCGGTGACATCGCGCCCTTCGAAGGTGATCGCGCCCTCGGTGGCGTCGGCCAGCCGGTTGATCATCCGCAAAAGGGTCGATTTGCCCGCGCCGGACCGGCCGATGATGCCGATCATGCAGGGTTTGTCCACGTCCAGGGTCGCGGCGTCCACGGCGATATTCGCCCCGAACCGCTTGGTCAGTCTGTCAATGCGCAGCAAGGGGTCACTCCGGTCAGTACGAGAGCGGCCTACCGATGCTGTCCAAACGGAGTGTGTCGGATTTGCGAAAGTTTCATGAACCGGGCTGACGCTTCCGTGACGGAACCGTCATGCGGCGGTCGCGGCGCAACGGGCGCCGCCTTTCAGGGCACCGCGCGCGGTGACGTCAGGTCGTGATGCGGCGGAAGACCCCGGTGCAGGTGGCCAGAAGCCGGTCGTCGCCACCGCGCAGCTCGCCCGTGACATGGGCGATCTTGCGCCCACCGCCGGCCGGGTGGCCCGTGGCCGTGACCCGTTCGCCCAGCCGCCCGCCATCGACGAAATTGACGGTCAGCGAAACGGTGACCAGCGGCGTCTTCACCGCGCCCTGCCCCCCGAACATGCGCGAGGCGGTGAACCCGCAGGCCGCATCCAGCAGCGCGGCGGTCAGCCCGCCGTGCAGCATGCCGACGCGGTTCATGTGGTGTTCGGACAGGTTCAGCCAGGCGCGCGCCTTGCCGTCGTCCTGCCCGATGTCCACCACGTAGCCCACCAGCGCCTGCGCGCCGGACTGGTCGCGGATGATGCCCGGGGCGTCTGCCCCGGGTTCATGTTCCGGGGCGACTGCCCCGAGTTCATGTTCCGGGGCATTATCCCCGGGCGGTGTGCTGGCGTCGTCAGGCGGCGGCGCTGAGGTCAATGAAACGCTCCAGATGATAATCGGTATCGCCGAAGCGATGATCGGTCATGACGATCCGCTTGGCGATATGGGCCAGTTCATATTCCTGCGTCATGGCAATTCCGCCATGCATCTGGATGGAATCCTCGGCGACAAGGCGTCCGACCCGGCCGATCAGGTTGCGCGCGGCGGCCATTTCCAGGTCGCGGATGCGGGGTTCGGCCTCAAGGTGACCCGCGGCATTGATGACGGCGGACCGGGCCTGTTCCAGTTCGATCAGCAGGTCCGCCATGCGGTGCTGCAGCGCCTGGAAGGTGCCGATGGGGCGACCGAACTGCTTGCGGGTCATCAGGTAGTCGCGCGTCAGGTCGGTGGCGGTGTTCATCGCCCCGAACGCCTCGGCCGACAGCGCCACATGGGCCGCCGCGACCGCCGCCTCGATGGCCGCAAACGCGCCCCCCTCGGGACCCAGCCGGGTGCCCGGCGTGTCCTCCAGCGTGACCTCGGCCGCGCGACCGCCCGCCAGCAGGGGATAGCCGCGCATGGTCAGGCCCGGCGCATCGCGCGCCACGAGGAACAGGGACATGCCGTCCACGTCATCCGCCGCACCGCTTTCGCGGGCCGAGACGATGAGCTGATCGGCGGCCTCGGCATTGACCACCACCGCCTTGCGCCCGATGATCTTGCCGTCGGAAACGCGCGTCTCGACCCGGCTCAGATCGTAACGCGATGTCGGCTCGCCATGGGCGAAGGCCAGCTGCAGCCCGCCGCCGATGATCTCGTCGATCATCGCCGTCTGGCCGTCATCGCCAAGCGCCGCGATCAGGCGGCCCCCAAGGATCCCCGTTTCCAGGAAAGGCTCCACGACCCCGGCCCGTCCCAGTTCCTCGAAGACCACCGAGATGTCGAAGCCCTTGCCGCCAAAGCCGCCTTCGTCTTCCGTGAACAACGCCCCGATCACGCCCAGTTCGGCCAGTTCCGCCCAGATCGCGGACGACAACCCCGTCTCGCTGTCCAGGATCTGGTTGCGCACCTTGGTGGTATACTTGTCCGACAGGTAGCGCCGGAGGGTGTCCTGCAGCATCTGCCGTTCTTCGGTCAGATCAAAGTTCATTTCGCCCCTCCCAGGCTGACCTTGGCGATGATCCCGCGCTGGATCTCGTTGGATCCGCCGAAGATCGACAGCTTGCGGTTGTTGAAGTAGCGCGGCGCCGCCTTGGCCACGTAATCGGGGCCTATGGGGTCGTTGTCGCCCTCCACCGCTTCGGACGGGAACGGCATCGCGTAAGGGCCCGCCGCGCGGCGGGCCAGGTCGTTGATCTCCTGGCGTATGATCGTGCCCTTGACCTTCAGCATCGATGCCTCAAGTCCCGGAGCCCCCCCGGCGGCCGTCTGCGCAACCACCCGCAGGTTGGTGGTGGACAGCGCCTTCAGCTCGATTTCCACGTTCGCCAGCCGCGCCGCGAAATGCGGGTTCCTGATCAGCGGCTGACCGCCCTGCATCTCGGCCCGGGCCATGCGCTTGACCGCATCCAGACCGGCCTGCGAAGCGCCGACACCGGCGATATTGGTGCGTTCATGGGTCAGCAGGTACTTGGCATAGGTCCAGCCCTTGTTCTCCTCGCCCACCAGGTTTTCCACCGGCACCTTCACGTCGTCAAAGAAGACCTCGTTCACCTCGTGCACGCCATCCAGCAGGATGATCGGGCGCACCTCGATGCCGGGGGTGTTCATGTCGATCAGCAGAAAGGAAATCCCCTCCTGCTGCTTCACGTCCGGATCGGTGCGCACAAGGCAGAAGATCCAGTCGGCGTATTGGCCCAGCGTGGTCCAGGTCTTCTGGCCATTCACGATGTAATGATCGCCCTCGCGCACCGCCCGCGTCTTGAGCGAGGCCAGGTCGGATCCGGCGCCCGGTTCGGAATAGCCCTGGCACCACCAGTCGTCGCCATTGAGGATGCGCGGCAGGTAATGATCCTTCTGCGCCTGGCTGCCGAATTTCATCAGCACCGGGGCCAGCATCGACAGGCCAAAGGGCACGATCCGCGGCGCGTTGGCATAGGCGCTTTCCATGTCGAAGATGTGCTTTTGCACCGCCCCCCATTCGCAGCCGCCGTATTCCTTCGGCCAGTTCGGCGCCAGCCAGCCGCGTTCGTTCAGGATCGCGTGCCAGCGTTCCATGTCCTGCTTGCTCAGTTCCTGGCCCCGGCTGACCTTGTCGGAAATCTCCTTCGGCAGCTTTTCGGCCAGGAATTGACGCACCTCGTCGCGAAACGCGCGCTCCTCGTCGGTATAGTTCAGATCCATGTCGCTCCTCCCACGGCGATTGTCAGGCCGCCGCCTCCTTGTTCAGATCCTCGAATGTCCGGCCTTCGGCCACAAGCTGTTCCAGCAGTGGCGCGGGTTGCCAGAAATGCGGGTTCTCCCCGGCATAGCGTTTGATATCGGCCAGCAGCCCCGGCAGCCCCTCCATGTCGGCCCATTTCAGCGGGCCGCCCCGGTAGCGGGGGAAGCCATAACCGTACAGCAGCGTCACATCGACATCCAAGGGGCGCCGCGCGATGCCTTCGCCCACCACCCTGGCCGCCTCGTTGACCATGGCGGCCATGTAGCGGCGCACGATCTCGGTGTCGGTGAAGTCGCGCGGGGTGATGCCCTGCGCCGCCCGGTCGGCCTCGATCAGGGGCATGACCTCGGGGTTGGGCACGCGGGCCTTCGGCCCGGCGGCATAATCGTAATAGCCCTTGCCGGTCTTCTGCCCGAAATTGCCGGCCTCGCACAGCGTATCCGCATAGGTGCTGTCGCGCGCGCCCTCGGGCAGGCCTTCGGCCCGCTTGCGCTTGCGCACCGACCATCCGATGTCCAGGCCCGCAAGGTCGGCCACGGCAAAGGGCCCCATGGCAAAGCCGAAGTCTTCAAGTGCCGCGTCGATCTGGTAGGGGGACGCGCCGTCCAGGATCATGTGATCGGCGGCCGTGCGGTAGACCGACAGGATCCGGTTGCCGATGAACCCGTCGCAGACGCCCGCGCGGACCGACACCTTGCCCATCTTCTTGCCCAACGCAAAGCCCGTGGCCAACACATCCGGCGCGGTCTTGTCGGCGACCACGATCTCAAGCAGCTTCATCACGTGGGCGGGCGAGAAGAAGTGCAGGCCCAACACGTCCTGGGGCCGCGATGTCGCGGCGGCGATCTGGTCCACGTCCAGGTACGAGGTGTTCGAAGCCAGGATCGCGCCGGGCCTGGCCACGGCGTCGAGCTTGGCAAAGACCTCCTTCTTCACCGACATCTCCTCGAACACGGCCTCGATGATCAGGTCGGCGTCCTTCAGGTCGTCGTAGGAAGTGGTCAGCGTCAGCGCCTTTTCGGTCAGCGCCTCGAACCCCGCCTGGTCGATCTTGCCCCGCTTCAGCGCGCCCGACAGGTTCCCGGCGATCCGGCCCTTGGCCTTTTCGGCGGCCTCCGGCGTCATCTCCAGCATGGTCACCGACAGCCCGGCCAAAAGCGCCGACGTGGCGATGCCGCTGCCCATGGTGCCGCCGCCGATCACGGCGATGGCGTTGACGGGGCGCGGGTCGACCCCCTTCAGCTCGGGCAGCTTGCCGACGGCTCGTTCGGCAAAGAACGCATGAATCATGCCCTGCCGCTGGTCGGTCTCCATCAGCTCCTTGAAGATCGCCCGCTCCCTGGCCATCCCCTGTTCAAACGGCAGTTCGCAGGCGGCCTGAACGGCGCGCACGCACATCGCCGGCGCGATCTGACCGCGCCCGCGTTTCAGCACGGCGTCATAGGTCGCATCCCAGTCGATCGGCTGCGGCGCGGGCAGCTCCGACACCGGCCGGCGCGGCGCGCCCTCGTCGATCAGCTGCCGCGCATAGGCCAGCCCGATGACCGACGGCGCGCCGTCCTCGACCCGATCCAGGATCCCCAGCGCCAGCGCCTCCTCGGCGCCCACCTGGCGGCCAGAGGTGATCATGTCCAGCGCCTTGTCCACGCCGGTCACGCGCGGCAGGCGCTGTGTGCCCCCGGCGCCGGGCAACAGGCCCAGCAGCACCTCGGGCAGGCCGACGCGCGCGGATGGCGTCGCAATGCGGTAATGGGTCGACAGCGCGACCTCCAGCCCACCCCCCAGCGCGGTGCCATGCAGGGCCGACACGACGATCAGCGGCGACGCCTCGATGCGGTCGCAGACTTCCGGCAGGCCGGGATCCATCGGGGGTTTGCCGAATTCGCGGATATCGGCGCCGGCGAACCAGGTGGACCCGTCGCCGTAGATCAGCACGGCCTTCGCGCCGTCGGCCTCGGCGCGTTCGATCCCGTCCAGCAGCCCCTGCCGCACGGCCTGACCCAACGCGTTCACCGGCGGGTTCTGTGCTTTCAGGATGGCGATGTCGCCCTGCACTTCATAGGCGATAACGTCTGACATCTTGGTGTCCTCCAGTCTTCCGGCGTCGCGGCGCCTGTTTCCCCCCAGCGGCCCCGCCCTCCCAAGCGCGACCGGAACGCTCCGCACGGAGCCCCGGCGCGGTCGCCGATTCTGGACATAGTCCTAGCGGCTTGGTTCCGCCATGCAAAACATAATTTCACAAAAACCGGGGCGCGGGACGAAGCGTCAGATGATGGCTTTTTCGATGATCAGCCGCCCGGCGGGAATCCGGTCATAGGAAAAGGCAGACAGATCAAGCGTTTCGAACCCGCCCGTCACGATCCATTCCGCCAGCCCCCGACCCATCGCCGGCGATTGCTGCAGGCCATGGCCCGAGAAGCCGTTGATCAGCATGAAATTGGGCGCCTCGGGATGCGGGCCCAGCAAGGCGTTCTGGTCCAGCGTGTTATAGGCGTAATGGCCGACCCACATCTGGCGCAGCCGGATCGCCTCGAACGCCGGGATACGTTCGTAAAGCGCGGGCCAGACGACATCTTCCCACAGCCCGTGATCGGCGGTGAAATCATCGGGCGCGACAGCCGGATCGCCATCGCGCGGCGGGCTGCCGGCCATGAAACCCTTGCCATCGGTGCGCACATGCACGCCCGAGGGATCGATGGTCAGCGGCAGGTCGCGCGACAGCGGCTGTGCGGCATCGAAAACGAAAGTGTAGCGCTTGCGCGGCTCGACCGGCAGGTCCAGGCCCGCCATCGCCGCCGTCCGCCCGGCCCGGGGGCCGGTGGCGTTGACCAGCGTGCCGCAGGCCAGCGTCGTGCCGCCGGCCAGGGTCACCCCGGTGATCCGCGCGCCGTCCCGGGCGATCGCCGTGACCTCGCCTTTCAGGAAAACCACACCGTTGCCACGCGCCTTGCGCCGCCAGGTGTCAAAGATCGTTCCGCCGTCGAAATAACCTTCGTCCCTGGGGCCATAGCTGCCCAGCAGCAGGTCGTCGGTGGTGTAAAAGGGAAACGCCTCGGCGATTTCGGCGGGGCTCATCAGCCGCGTGGCGGCGCCAAGGCCGGCCTGCATCGCCTGCGCCTCGCGCAGGACATCGGCCCCCTCGGGCGTGGTGGCCAGGTACATGTAGCCGAAGGGATGGACGTGGACGTCCGGAATATCGTCGCCCCCGCCCATGTAGCGGCGGAAGTTGCGCACGTAATCGGCACAGAACTGCGACACGGGGACGTTGGGCGGCGTGGTGTATTGCTGGCGCATGCAGGAATTGCTGTGCGCGGTCGAGGTGAATTCATAGCTCGGGTCGCGTTCGATGACGGCGATGGTGCCGCCGAACCCGGGATGCGACGACAGGAACCAGGCGACCGAAGCCCCCATCATGGCGCCTCCGACAATGATCACGTCATAAGAGGTCCGGTCGGAAAGGCTGCTGGTCATCTGGGTCGTCCGCTGTTGAGCCGCGCCACCCTATCCCGGCGCCCGGCGGGTGCAAGCGCCGATGGATGTCGGTATGACAGGCATGCAAGATGACGGGCTTGCAAGATGACAGGCATGCAAGGGGGGCGATACGGGACGGCGGGTGGGGCGATGGCCGACAGGCCAAGCGTCACCCACCGGCCTTTCGGACCGGCGCCATCCTTCGTATACCGACAGGGCGCAACGCCGGACAACCGACAGGACCCCCATGCATCTCGCGATCCTCATGACCAACACCGACGAAAGCGCCTTTGCCCAGGCGCATCCCAAGGATGGCGACAAGTTCACCGACTTCATCCGGCTCGCCCGACCGGACTGGACCACCGGGATCCATGGCGTGAAGGACGGCAATTTTCCCGATGCCGACGCCGGGTTCGACGGGGTGATCATCACCGGCAGCCCGGCTTCGGTCCACAGCGACGCGCCCTGGGTGACCCGGCTGCTTGAACTGATCCGCGATCTTCACGCCGCAAGGGCGCCGATCCTAGGCGTCTGCTTTGGCCACCATGCCATCGCCACGGCCCTGGGCGGCGCCGTCGCCAGGAACCCCGGCGGCTGGGTGCACGGCACGGTTCCCGTCGACCTCATCTCCACCCTGCCCTTCGCGCCGCTGCCCCCGCGTCTGCATCTTTGCGCCAGCCACTCCGAACAGGTCTCCGCCTTGCCGGACGGCGCGCGCACCTGGTCCGCCAGCCCCGATTGCCCGATCGCCGGCTTCACCCTGGGTCGCCACGTCCTGACCACACAGCATCATCCCGAAATGTCCGACGCGTACTTCTTCGCCCTGACCGAAGAACTGGCCGAGCCCCTGAGGCTGGACCTGGCGCCCAACACAAGGGCGACCAATGCCATGCCGTCTGACCAGATGCTGATGGCCGAGACCGTGGCCCTTTTCTTCGAAGCCGCGCGGGACGGCTGACGTCGGGCCGGGTATTTGCCGCCAGAAAGAAACCCAGGCGCGGCTTGCCGTTTCTTTCCGGCCCGAAATACCCCTGCCGGGCGCCGACACGTTCGCACCGGTCGGGGCGCCCCATGACATGGCCTTCCGCGCATTTACTTTGCACAAGTTCTAGGCAATCCTTGGAATGCTGCTGATCAGGCCATCAACACCGCGGTCCGGTGCCCGGGATAGCCTTGTAGCTGGTCAGCGCACTGCGCAATCTGGCCCCGAACACCCTACGGAGTCCTCATGACCGCCAGCCTTGCCCTGCCGCTTGCCCATGCCAGGCAGCCACGTGCCGTTGGCCAGGTGCAGGTGTCGTCCAAGGCGCGGGCCGGGGCGAGCGTGATCGACGATTTGCGCCAGCAGGGATCGATGAAGGCCCTGTTCCCCAGACCGCGCGGACAGGCGCTGGACGCCGTGCTGCTGAACACCGGCGGCGGAATCACCGGGGGCGACCGGTTCGACATTGCCGCAACCGCGGGCCCGGACACCCACCTGGTCGTGACCACCCAGGCCGCCGAACGCGCCTACAGGGCCCAGCCCGACGAGGTCGGCCGCCTGCGCACACGCCTGACGGTGCATCCCGGCGCGCGGCTGGACTGGCTGCCGCAGGAAACCATCCTGTTCGACGCCGCGGCCCTGGATCGCCGCCTGACGGCCGACCTGCACGGCGACGCGCGGCTGCTGCTGGTGGAACCCGTCGTCTTTGGACGCCGCGCCATGGGCGAGAACCTGCGCCAGGGCCGGTTCACCGACCGCATCGACATCCGCCGCGACGGCACGCTGATCTTTTCGGACCGCACCGCGCTGAACGGCGACATCGCCGCCCACCTGGCCCGCCCCGCCGTGGCCGGCGGGGCCGGTGCCATGGCCGCCGTTCTTTATGCCGGCGCGGATGGCGAACGCCTTCTGGACGCGGCCCGTGGCGTGCTTCCGCCGACCGGAGGCGCCAGCCTGATCCGCGAAGGGCTTCTTTTCGCCCGTCTTCTTGCGCCCGACAGCTTCACGTTGCGCAAGTCGCTCCTGCCGCTTATCGCGGCTTTGTCAACGACCCCACTGCCCCGGACCTGGACCATCTGACATGCAACTGACCCCTCGCGAAAAAGACAAGCTTCTGGTCGCCATGGCCGCCGAGGTCGCCCGCAAGCGGCTGGCCCGCGGTGTCAAGCTGAACCACCCCGAGGCCATCGCCCTGATCACCGACGCCGTCGTCGAAGGCGCCCGTGACGGGCGCACCGTCGCCGACCTGATGCAGGCCGGGGCCGAGGTGATCGGCCGTGACCAATGCATGGACGGCATCGCCGAGATGATCAGCGAAGTGCAGGTCGAAGCGACCTTCCCGGACGGAACCAAGCTGGTCACCGTCCACGACCCGATTAGGTAAACTGAAGTCAACCACAGGAGTCCCCATGAAACGTGTTGCCGCCCTTGCCGCGCTTGCTCCGGCCGCCGCCACGGCCCACCAGACCGGCACGCCCCATGTCCACGCCAGCGACCCGACGCTTCTGATGGGTCTTGGCGCCATCGCCATCCTGATGGTCATCGCCATCATCGTGAAGCGGCGCACATGATCCCGGGCGAGATCATCACGGCCCCGGGCGAGATCACGCTGAACGCGGGCCGCGATTCCATCACGCTGATGGTCTCCAATACGGGGGACCGCCCGGTGCAGGTGGGCTCGCACTACCATTTCGCCGAAACCAACCCTGCGCTCGACTTCGACCGCGATGCCGCACGGGGCATGCGGCTGGACATCGCCGCCGGCACCGCCGTGCGGTTCGAACCCGGCCAGTCGCGCGAGGTCAACCTGATCCCGGTCGCGGGCGCGCGGCGGATCTTCGGCTTCAACCAGAAGGTCATGGGCGCGCTGGACTGACCCGCGCCCGGTTTGAACGAGTGAGGGAGGAACGGACATGTGCCACGCCTGCGTGATGGAAAGCGTGAAGCAGCAGATGATGTCGCGCCGCGGGCTTTTCGCCGCCGCGGCCGCGACGGGTGTCGCCGGGTTGGCGGCGTCTTCGGCCAGGCCGGTGCTGGCGCAATCCTCGGGCAAGGTGGTGGATCTGACCCACACCTTCACGCCCGACTTCCCGACCTTCTCGGGCGAACCCGGGATATCCATGGAAAAGACCGTCAAGTTCGACGAATCCGGGTATCAGCTGTTCCGCGTCACCTATGACGAACATTCCGGCACCCATATCGACGCGCCGCTGCATTTCTCGGAAGACGGGATGTCCGTCGACGAGCTGGAGCCCGAAACCCTGGTCTGCCCGCTGTGCATCGTCGACATCTCGGCCAGGGCGGCCGAGGACCCCAATGCCATGCTGATGCCCGAAGACATCGAGGCCTTCGTGTCCGCCAATGGCGACATTCCGGCCGGTGCGCTGGTGGCGATGTATTCGGGCTGGGCGGAAAAGGTGGACGACGCGTCCTTCCGCAATGACGCGGACGGCAATTTCACCTTCCCCGGGTTTTCCAGGCCGGCAACCGACATGCTGGCCGACATGGGCGTGGTCGGCATCGGCGTCGACACCCTGTCGCTGGATCCCGGCAATTCCGCGGATTTCGCCGTGCATTACGGCTGGCTGCCCTCGGGGCGCTACGGGATCGAATGCCTGGCGAACCTCGCCGCCCTGCCCGCCACCGGCGCCACGATTTTCGTCGGCGCGCCCAAGCATGGCGGCGGCACCGGCGGGCCGGCCCGGGTCATGGCGGTGATCTGATGGGGACCGTTCCGCTTCTGTCCGACGAGGACGCAAGCCCCCAGGCGCGCGCCGTCTTCGACGAGATCCGCGCGCTGCGGCAGACCGATTACGTGAACAACTTCTGGCGCGCGCTGGCCCATGACCCGGCCCTGCTGCGCGCCACCTGGGACCGGCTGAAGATCGTCATGGCGCCCGGGGCGCTGGACCCGCTGGTCAAGGAAATGCTGTATGTCGCCGTTTCGGCGGCCAATTCCTGCAGCTATTGCGTCCATTCCCACACCGCCTCGGCCAGGGCCAAGGGGATGACCGACGAAATGTACGGCGAACTGCTGGCCGTGGTCGGCATGGCCGCGCAGACCAACGCCATCGTGACGGCCCTGCAGGTGGAGGTGGACGATGCGTTTACTGCCTAGCCTCGCCAGCCTCGTGCTGCTGGCCCTGCCCGTGACGGCCCAGGCCGCCTGCCCCGGCGACACCCAGATCGAGCTGAACGAATGCGCCGCCGCAGACTACAAGACCGCCGATGCCGAACTGAATACCGCTTGGAAACCGGCCAAGGCCTTCTTTGACCAGATCGGCCACGGTGATGCGCTGCTGGCCGCCCAGCGTCAGTGGATCGCCTTCCGCGATGCGGCCTGCCAGGCCGAGATCCTGCCCTATGACGGCGGATCCATCCAGCCGCTGATCTATTCGACCTGCATGACCCGGATCACCCGGCAGCGGACCGAAGACCTGAAGCAACTGACGGGGTACTGATCCGCATGCCCCCCGCCCTTCCCATGGCCAGACGCGCCGCCTGAGCGCGCCCCTCACCCCAATCCGAGGACACCACAAGATGCCTGCCACGATATCCCGCGCCGATTACGCCGCCATGTTCGGCCCCACCACAGGGGACAGGATGCGGCTGGCCGATACCGACCTGATCATCGAGGTCGAACGCGACCTGACCACCTATGGCGAAGAGGTCAAGTTCGGCGGCGGCAAGGTGATCCGCGACGGGATGGGCCAGAGCCAGGCGACACGGGCCGAAGGCGCCGTGGACACCGTGATCACAAACGCGCTGATCGTGGACTACACCGGCATCTACAAGGCCGACATCGGCCTGAAGGACGGCCGGATCCACAAGATCGGCAAGGCCGGCAACCCCGACACCCAGCCCGGCGTCGACATCATTATCGGCCCCGGCACCGAGGCCATCGCCGCCGAGGGCTCCATCGTCACGGCGGGGGCTTTTGACAGCCATATCCACTTCATCTGCCCGCAGCAGATCGACGATGCCCTGCATTCCGGCGTCACCACCATGCTGGGCGGCGGCACCGGCCCGGCGCATGGGACGCTGGCCACCACCTGCACCCCCGGGCCCTGGCACCTGGCGCGCATGCTGCAGGCGCTGGATGCCTTCCCGATGAACTTCGGCCTGGCCGGCAAGGGCAACGCCAGCCAACCCGCCGCGCTGGTGGAAATGGTCAACGCCGGTGCCTGTTCGCTGAAGCTGCACGAAGACTGGGGCACGACGCCCGGCGCCATCGACTGCTGTCTGTCGGTCGCCGATGACACCGACGTGCAGGTGATGATCCACACCGACACGCTGAACGAATCCGGGTTCGTGGAAAACACCGTCGCCGCCATCAAGGGCCGCACCATCCACGCCTTCCACACCGAAGGCGCCGGCGGCGGACATGCGCCCGACATCATCAAGGTCTGCGGCGAGAACAACGTGCTGCCGTCCTCCACCAACCCGACGCGGCCCTTCACGGTGAACACGCTCGAGGAACACCTCGACATGCTGATGCACTGCCACCACCTGGACAAGTCGATCCCCGAGGACGTGGCCTTTGCCGAAAGCCGGATCCGGCGCGAAACCATGGCGGCCGAGGATATCCTGCACGACATGGGCGCGTTTTCGATCATCGCGTCCGACAGCCAGGCCATGGGCCGCGTGGGCGAGGTGATCATCCGCACCTTCCAGACCGCCGACAAGATGAAGAAAGTGCGCGGCCGCCTGGCCGAGGAAACCGGCGACAACGACAATTTCCGCGTCCGCCGCTACATCGCCAAGGTCACGATCAACCCCGCGCTGGCGCATGGCATGAGCCACCAGATCGGATCGATCGAGGAAGGCAAGCGCGCGGACCTGGTGCTGTGGAACCCGGCCTTCTTCGGCGTGAAGCCGGAAATGGTGCTGGTGGGCGGCACCATCGTCTGCGCCCAGATGGGTGATTCCAACGCTTCGATCACCACGCCGCAACCCGTTTACAGCCGGCCCATGTTCGGCGCCTTCGGCCGGTCGGTGGAAAATTCGGCGATCCTGTTCGTGTCCGAAGCCGCCCAGGCCAACGGGCTGCGAAACCAGATCGGGCTGGCAAAACAGACAGTTGCGGTAAAGGGATGCCGGACCGTCACCAAATCGGACCTCAAGCTCAATGCTGCATTGCCGCATATCGAGGTGCACCCGGAGACCTACGAAGTCCGCGCCGACGGCGAGCTTTTGACCTGCGAACCGGCCACGGAACTGCCCATGGCCCAACGATACTTCCTGTTTTGAGTCGTTTACAGATGCTTAACATAGCTTTGCACGAGGCGCGTATCGGCTATTCGGAAGTGCATGTGGAAAATGCTGCACCTGCAGCATATACCTATACCCAAGAGGGGCTAACCCGAAGAGGCATAGGTAACAATGGCATACGCAACTCAAACCACCCAATCCGCTGGCGTTCTTTCCGCAGTGCAGAATTTCTTCTCGACGATCGGCCACGCTCTGGTCGCAGTCGCCGAAGCGAACCCGCGCATGAAGAAAGTGCAGGCGCTGCAGCGCATGACGGACGAAGAACTGGCCGCACGCGGTCTGAAACGCGAAGACATCGTCCGCGTGGTCTTCCACGACGTGCTCTACATGTGATCACGTCCGGGGGTGCCGCATGAGCGCCCCTATGATCAAGGCAGTGCAGGTGCGCGACCATGCGCACCTTGCGCCCTCCGGCCGGGTGTCCCTGGACTACGAAGGCCGGTTCATACGACGCAAGGTCCTGCAGCTTGCCGATGGCGGGTCCATCCTTGTCGATCTCCCCAAGACGACCTCGCTTGATCACGGGTCTGTCCTGGTGCTGGAAGACGGCCGCGAAATCGCGGTCGAAGCCGCGCCGGAAACGCTTCTGGAAATCACGGGTGACGACCTGACCCGTATCGCCTGGCACGTGGGCAACCGCCACACGCCGTGCCAGATCGAATCCGGCCGCCTGCTGATCCACCCCGATCACGTCATCTCCGACATGCTGACCCTGCTTGGCGCCACCGTGCGCGAGGTGGTCGAACCCTTCACCCCCGAAGGCGGCGCCTATGGGCATGGCAGAACGCATTCCCATGCCCACTGACCCGGCCGGCCTTGCCCTGCTGACGCTGGCTCAATGGCTGTCCCCCGCCTTTCCGGTCGGGGCATTCGCCTATTCCCACGGGCTGGACGCGGCGGTTACGGACGGCACGGTCACGGATGCGGACAGTTTCGCCGACTGGCTGGACGACGTGCTGTTCCATGGCGGCGGTCGCACCGACGCCATCCTGCTGGTCGCCGCCCATGCGGCCGACGAGGCGAGCCTGCAAGGGCTCGACGAATTGGCCCGCGCGCTCGCACCCTCGGCCGAACGGCTGATGGAAACCGATCTTCAAGGCACCGCCTTTGCCGGCACCGCCGCGGCCATCTGGGGCACCGACGGCGCGCCGCGCACCTACCCCGTCGCCGTGGGCGCCGCCGCTGCGGTTCACGGCCTGCCGCTGGAACAGACGGTTCAGTTCTACCTGCATGCTTTTGCATCGAATTTGACGGCCGCCGCGACACGCCTGGTGCCCCTTGGACAGACAGAAGCACAAGCCGTGCTGGCGGCCAGGGCCCCCGCCCTTGCAGACCTCGGGCGTTTGGCGCTATCCCTCACCCTCGAAGATCTCGGCTCCTCGGCCTTCCTCGCGGATATCGCGTCGATGCGGCACGAGACACAATACTCGAGGATGTTCCGCTCATGACCTCTTCAAACGGCCCGCTTCGCGTGGGCATCGGCGGCCCGGTGGGCGCCGGCAAGACCACGCTGACGGCCGCGCTTTGCCGCGCGCTCAGGGACGATTATTCCGTCGCCGCCATCACCAACGACATCTACACCCAGGAAGACGCCGAGGCGCTGATGCGCATGCAGGCCCTGCCGCTTGACCGGATCATGGGCGTGGAAACCGGCGGCTGCCCGCACACCGCGATCCGCGAGGACGCGTCGATCAACCTGGCCGCCGTGGCCAAGATGACCGACCGCTTCCCCGACCTGGACATCGTGCTGATCGAATCGGGCGGCGACAACCTGTCGGCCACCTTCTCGCCCGAACTGGCGGACCTGACGCTGTACGTCATCGACGTCGCCGCCGGCGAGGAGATCCCCCGCAAGGGCGGCCCCGCCATCACCAAGTCGGACGTGCTGATCATCAACAAGACCGACCTGGCGCCCTATGTCGGCGCCTCGCTCGAAGTCATGGACCGCGATGCGAAGAAGATGCGGGGCGACCGGCCCTACGTCTTCTGCGCGCTGAAATCCGGCGACGGCCTGCAGACCGTGATCGACCACATCGCCGCCATCGGCGGCCTCAGCAAAGCCGAGCCGGTCTCGTGAGCGATCCCTTCGGACACCGCCTGAAAGACCTGGTCAGCCAGATCTACCCCGACCTCGATGCCGATATCCTCGGCAGCCAGATCGTCGACGCCTTCTGGCCCGACGACCGCCCCCGCCGCAAACGCGGCCGCAAGCCCGGCAACGGCTTCTGGTCGGAACGCGACGCGCTGATGATCACCTACGGCAATTCCATCGTCGACGGGGCGCACAAGCCCCTGGACCTGCTGCGTGATTTCCTGGATCGCAACCTGAAGGGCGTGACCAACGGCGTGCATATCCTGCCGTTCTTCCCCTTTACCTCGGACGACGGGTTCGCCGTGTCCGACTATCGGTCGGTCAACCCGATCCTGGGCGACTGGTCCGACATCCGGCGCATCGGCGGCGAATTCAAGCTGATGTCCGACCTGGTGCTGAACCACGTGTCCAGCCAGTCGACCTGGTTCCACGACTACATCCAGGGCCACCCGCCCTACGACAAGTTCTTCTTCGAAGCCTCGCCCGAGGACGACCTGAGCGAGGTCGTCCGCCCCCGCACGCACCCCCTGCTGCGCGAGGTCGAAACGGTCAACGGCCCGAAACACGTCTGGTGCACCTTCAGCCACGACCAGGTCGACGTGGATTTCCGCAACCCCGAGGTGCTGCTGGAATTCCTGCGGGTGATGCGGATGCACGTGGACAACGGCGTGCGGATCGTGCGGCTGGACGCGGTGGCCTTCGTCTGGAAGGAAATCGGCACCAACTGCATCCACCTGCCCGAAACCCATGCCATCGTGCGGCTGATGCGGCTGCTGTGCGATTTCGCGCATGAACCCGTGATCCTGCTGACCGAAACCAACGTGCCCAGCCTGGAAAACCTGTCCTATTTCGGCAACAGGAACGAAGCGCACGTGGTCTACAACTTCTCGCTGCCGCCGCTGCTGTTGCACGCGATGCTGTCGGGAACCTCCCGCTACCTGGTCAAGTGGCAGGCGGCGATGCCGCCGGCGCAGCTGGGCTGTGCCTACCTGAACTTCTCGGCCAGCCACGACGGCGTGGGCATGCGCCCCGCCGAAGGCATCCTGCCCGAGGATCAGAAGGACGCGATGATCGGCGCGGTCCGCCGGTTCGGCGGCGAGGTGTCGATGCGCGCGCTGGGGGGCGGCAAGGAATCCCCCTACGAGCTGAACATCACCTTCTTCGATGCGCTCAAGGGCACGCTGGCCGGTGAAGACGGCTGGCACGTGGAACGCTTCGTGACCTCGCAGACCATCGTCATGGCGCTGGAAGGCATCCCGGCCTTCTACATCCATGCGCTGCTGGCCACGCCGAACGACCACGAGAAAGTGGCCAAGACCGGCATGAAACGGGCGATCAACCGGCATCACTGGGATTACCCGACGCTGCGCGCGCTGCTGAAGGACCCCGAAAGCCATACGTCCCAGGTGCTGACGGCGCTGAAGAAGCGGATCCGCCTGCGCGGCAAGCAGCCGGCCTTCCACCCCAACGCGACGCAGTTCACCCTGCAGATCGACGACAGGCTCTTCGGAGTCTGGCGGCAGAGCCTGGATCGCGACCAGTCGATCTTTGCCCTGCACAACGTCAGCGACGAAGAGGTCGAGCTGGATCCGGCGGTGCTGAACCTGATCGACGGGGATACCTGGACCGACCTGATCTCGGGCGAGACCATTCCGGTGACCGGCGGCTACCCGATCGAATTCGCGCCCTACCAGAGCCGCTGGATCTCCAACCGCGCGTGATACGGGGCATGAGATTATTCGACGAATAATCTCGGCCCCCACGCGTCACCCCCGGGCCGGGCCCGCGATATCGTCGTAATCCGCCGCGACCGCCGTCAGCATGTCGCGCATCAGGTCCGGGTCCGCCGCGTGGACCCGGCTCCATGTCGCGATAAAGGGCGTCTCGGACGGAAAGGTCAGGAAGGTATCGCCGGCCCGGATGATGTTGTCGGCGAACAGCTCGATCGTCTGCTCTTCCTTGTGCCGGTCCAGGCTCAGCCCGTTCATCGCCGCGTCGTTGTAATAGCTTTCCAGCAGGTCCAGCGCGCTGCGGTAATAGGTGGCCTTCAGCGTCCGGAAGATGTTCTGGGTGAACACCGTCCCGTCGGCGGCCAGCTTGCGAAAGATCGCCTTGCAGATATCCGTCGACATCCGGTTCAGCCCGGCGGCGGCATCCTCGGGGCTCAGCTCCTGGTGCTTGTGGTCATAGGCGTCCGAAATTTCCACCTGGCAGACCGACCGCCGCGCCAGGTTGCGCCAGGCCTCCGACAGCACCCCGATCTCAAGCCCCCAGTCCGACGGGATCCGCAGATCCGGCAGCACCGTCGTGCGCATGGCGAATTCGCCCGACAGCGGATAGCGGAAGCTGCGCAGGTAATCGATGTAATCCCGCGTCCCGATCACCTTCTGCAGCGCGATCAGCAGCGGGCTGACCAGCAGCCGCGTCACCCGCCCGTTCAGCTTGCCGCCGCCGATCCGTGGATAGAACCCCTTGGACAGCTGGTAGTGGAAATTCGGGTTGGCCACCGGGTAGACCAGCCGCGCCAGCATGTCCCGGTGATAGGTGACGATGTCGCAATCATGAATCGCCATCACCGCGCTGTCCTGGCAGGCCATCAGGTAGCCCATGCAGGTCCAGACGTTCTTGCCCTTGCCGGGCTCGGCCGGGTTCAGCCCCATCGCCTCCAGCCGCGCGCCGATCGCCTTTTGCCGGGGGCTGTCGTTCCAGATCACCACGTGATCCTGCGGCAGTTTGGAAAAATACTGCAGCGCATGGGCGTATTGATCCCGATCCGCCCGGTCCAGCCCGATGATGATGCGGTGCAGGTACGGCACCTGCGCCAGTTCATCGACGATATTGGCCAGCGCCTCGGCCTCAAGCTCGGAATAAAGCGACGGCAGGATCAGCGAGATCTTGCGGGTCCGGGCAAAGTTCGCCAGCTCCTGCGTCATCGCCTCGGGGCTGACCGAGCGCATGTTGTGCAGGGTCGCGATATTGCCGTTCTGGTGAAAGTCTGCCACGTGCGGCTCCTCAGATGTCGATCCCCAGGTCCGAAAGCAGACCCGACAGTTCCTTGTTCCACCCCTCGGGCCCCGGACGGGCACTGCGACGGATCCGCCCGGCGGCCTCGCCCTTCAGCTCGGGCAGGGGCGCGCCATGGTCATTGGCGATGACGATGCCGTGGTCGGCGGTTTCCAGCATCTCGCGGTCGTTCGGCGCATCGCCCAGCGCGATCGTGACCGGGTTGCCATAGCCCGTCGCGATCTCGGCCATGCGGTCGGCCTTGGTGCCTCCGAAACTCAGCGTCAGGAACCGCCCGCCCCGGCGCCCGGTGATGCCATGGGCGGCCAGTGCTTCAAGAAACGCGGCCTGGCCCGCTTCGTTCCCGCCCCACAGCCCCGGTTCGGAAAAGGCCCGCTCCGCCGCTGCCCGGGCGGCCTCCGGCGCCAGCCCGGTGACCTCGGCGATGCGCACGGGCCCCATGCCGGCGAATCCTTCGAACGGCGCGCGCACGGCATCGGGCAGCGCCTCGATCGCGGCGCGCAGCTGCCAGTAGGCGCTCCGGTCGTCCGGTGACGTCCCCGATCCCCCGATCACCACACCCGCCCCGTTCTCGCAGATCAGCGGCGCGTCGCTCAGGCCCATGGCCGCGCGCAGGGGCACCATTTCGGCCGCCGTCTTGGAACTGGCCAGAACCACGGGAATGCCCGCCGCCGTCAACCTGTCCAGCAGCGGCGCGGCTGCCGACCAGTCATAGGTCGCATGATCCAGAAGCGTACCGTCAAGATCGGTGAAGATCAGGGCGCGGGGAGGCGTCATCGGGGGAATGTCATCTGCGGGTCGTCATGGCGGCGGCTTTGCCTGTCCTGCTGCACTTGCAAAAAGCTTAACCGCCCGCCACGCCGACCGAAACCCTTTGCGTAAACCGGCTTGTCATCCGCCTGTCGGAAAGGCACGTCATGAAGCACCAGGCAAGACTGCGCCAAGTCGAGGAAGGAGACCCCATGACCGACGCGATGTTCGCCGCACCCGGCACGTTCCGCAGAGGCAATCTGCACACCCATTCCACCCGGTCCGACGGGGTTCTCGACCCCGCCGAGGTCTGCCGCCGCTACCAGGCCGAAGGCTATGATTTCATTGCCCTGACCGATCATTTCGTCGGCGCCTTCGGCTATCCGATCACCGACACCACGCCCTACCGCAACAACGCCTTCACCACGATCCTCGGCGCCGAGCTGCATTCCGGCGCAATGTCGAACGGCGAACTCTGGCATATCCTGGCCGTGGGCCTGCCCACCGATTTCGCCCCCTCCAACACGCCCACCTTCCAGCCGGTCCCCGACCAGGAAAGCGGCGCGGAAATCGCCCGGCGCGCGCGCGACTCCGGCGCCTTCGTGGCCATCGCCCACCCGGAATGGTCGGGCCTCACGACCGAGGATGCCCGCACGATCGAAGCCGCCCACGCGGTCGAGATCTACAACCACGGCTGCGCCATGGGCTGCGACCGGCCGCACGGGTTCTACACGCTGGACCAGTTGCTGACCGAAGGGCGCAAGCTGGACCTGTGCGCCACCGACGACGCGCATTTCTCGGAACCCGACCATTTCGGCGGTTGGGTCATGGTGAAGGCGCAGGAAAACGACCCCGACGCGCTGCTTGAGGCGCTCAAGGCCGGGCACCATTATTCCAGCCAGGGGCCGCTGATCCACAACGTGATCTGGGAAGACACCCGCGTGATCGTCGAAAGCTCGGCGGTGACCTCGGTGATCCTGCAGGGCGCGGGCACGGCCTCGCTGGCGGTGCACGGCGACAGCATGACCCGCACCGAAGTCCCCTTCGGGCGCTGCGCCGGCTCGCCCTTCCTGCGGCTGACGGTGATGGACCGGGCCGGCAAACGCGCCTGGCTGAACCCGGTCTACCGCGACTGACGCCTTGACGCCGGCGCGCTGCGGCGCGCCATTGGCGGCGCGACCAGAAGACCAGGTCATGGATATCTTCCCCGCCGGCAGCCGCGCGACGCGGCCCGCCAACCCGGACGACTTCACCGGCACGGTCTGGATCCCGCCCGGCGTCGAACATTGGCACGGCGCCGGCCCACAAGACCGGCATGGTGCACATCGCGATGCAGGAAAAGGACGGCGACAGCGCGGCCACCTGGCTCGACAAGGTGACGGACGCCGACTACCTGGCGCCCCCCCGGGCCTGGCGCATCAGAAAATGCCCCGGCATTTTCCCGACCGGGAAAATTCGGCGAATTTTCCTGGCCACCGGATCAGAACACCCGCCGCCCTTCGCGCCAGACCGCGGCCACGTGGTTGTGCCCGTCTTCCCGCTGCACCCGGACCATGTCGGCCCGCAGCCCTTCGGCAATGACACCCCGGTCCGCCAGCCCGGCAATCTCCGCCGGGCGGCGCGACACCATGGCGACCGCCTGCGGCAGGTCGATCTCCAGGTCCGGATCCTCGGCAATCCCGAAGGCGGCGGTCAACAGGCTCCCCGGCACGTAATCCGACGCCAGGATATCCACCAGCCCCAGCCCCAGCAGCGCCTTCACCGCCACGTTGCCCGACTGCGACCCGCCCCGCACGTAGTTCGGCGCCCCGACGACAACCGCCTGCCCCACCTCCCGCGCCCTTGCGGCCGCCTCCCGCGTCACCGGAAATTCCGACACCGTCACGCCCTCGGCCTGGGCCTCGTCCACATGCGCCACGGTCCGGTCGTCATGGCTCATGACCGGAATGCCCCGCGCCCGCGCGGCGGCGATCACGTGGGCGCGCACCGCCGGCACCACCCGGGCCGACCGTTCGATCAGCTCCCCGGTCATCTCGCGCGATGTCTCCAGGCTCACCTTCATGTAACGCGCCACGTCCTGCACCCAGTCCTCGACATCCAGCACCTGCCGGTCGCCCGGCGTGTGATCCATGACCGATACCAGGCGCACCGACGGCGAGGTGATCGCACTGTCTACCAATTCCACCGTCTCGGGATCGCAGATCTCGCAGCGCAGGTGCACCAGGTGATCGGCCCGGAACATCCCCCCGGCGCGCGCCGTCTCCAGCGCCGCCAGCAGTGGCACCAGCAGCGCGCGGCGCTGCGGATTGTGCATCGCCGCGCCCACGCACAGGCTGTCGAACACGGTGGTCACGCCGCCGGCCACCACCACCCCGTCATGGGCGGCCAGCGCCGGCGCCGGCGCCCAGGTGACGCCGTTGCGCGGAAACACGTGGGTCTCGACATGGTCCGTGTGCAGGTCGACAAGCCCCGGGATCAGGTAATCGCCCCCCATCCCGATCCCCGGCGCATCCGGCGCGCCGATGGCCACGATCCGGCCGCCGGCCACGGTCACCGATCCATGGATCACCGCATCTGCGGTCACGATACGCGCATCGCTCAGGCGGTATTCGGGGAAAGTCGTGGCGTCGAACATCTGGCTCAGCTCCGCATCAATCTCTGTCCCGGCCTCTGACACAGCCCTATCGCCTTGACCAGCCGCAGAAGCGCCTTGTTACAAAAGCTCCATATTCCCGCCGACCATCGTGCCCGAACCCTGGACAAACGCGCCGCCCCCGCCTCTTCTTCTTGGCCCAAATACCTCCGGGGGAGTCGCGCCCAGGGCGCGACGGGGGCAGCGCCCCCGAAAACCCCGCCACAAACCGCCCATAAATCAGGCATGCAAAACCACACCCGCCCACGAACCCATCACGCCCCCGAACCCGGCCCAAGAACCGGCTCCCCCCTTTGGGCCGAACGCCCCCGCGCACCTAGGCTCGGGGGGCAGGGTGCTTAGGGTTCCGCTTCCACGCGAAGGTCTGGTCCGAGAAGCACCGCCGGGGCGGCAAATTCCGCACCCGGTACACGGCGGGCCAAAATCCCGGGAGACACTCCTGCGCAGGTTTGATCCGCGCCTCTCCCATGTTCCGTCAGCGGTCGGACCCCGATGCCCATACGACGGAACGCAGGAGGAACGACAATGCTGAAGACGCTGCTGCTGACCACGGCCCTGGCCGCGACCGCCCTTTCCCCCGCGGCCGCCCAGGAAAAGACCGACTTCAAGGTGGCCTGGTCCATCTACGTGGGCTGGATGCCCTGGGGATACCTCGAAGACAGCGGCATCATGGACAAGTGGGCCGACAAGTACGGGATCGACGTCGAGATCGTGCAGTTCAACGACTACATCGAATCCGTCAACCAATACACCGCCGGCGCCTTCGACGCGGTCGCCGCCACCAACATGGACGCGCTGTCGATCCCCGCGGGCGGCGGCGTGGACACCACCGCCCTGATCGTGGGCGATTATTCCAACGGCAACGACGCGATCATCACCAAGGGCGGCATGGGCCTGGCCGATCTCAAGGGCAAGCCGGTCAACCTGGTGGAACTCTCGGTCTCCCACTACCTGCTGGCCCGCGCGCTCGACAGCGTCGGGATGGCCGAAAAGGACCTGAGCGGCGTCCTGAACACCTCCGACGCCGACATGATCGCCGCCTATGCCACGCCCGACGTCACCACCGTCGTCACCTGGAACCCGATGGTCGCCGAAATCCTCTCCGGCCCCGACGCCACCAAGATCTACGACAGCTCCGACATCCCGGGTGAAATCATCGACATCATGTTCGCCAACACCGAGGTGCTGGATGCCAACCCCGCCTTCGGCAAGGCCCTTGCCGGCGCCTGGTACGAGGTCATGGGCCTGATGTCTGAAGGCAACGAAGACGCCCTGACCGCCATGGCCGAAGCCTCCGGCACCGACCTGGCCGGCTACAAGTCCCAGCTGGACGCCACCGCGATGTTCTACGCCCCGCGCGAAGCCGTGGCCTTCACCGAAAGCGGCGAGCTGAAATCCACCATGACCAACGTGGCCCAGTTCCTCTTCGACAAGGGCATCCTGGGCGAAGGCGCGCCGTCGGCCGATTTCGTCGGCGTGGCATACCCGGACGGATCGGTCAGCGGCGACAAGGACAACGTCAAGCTGCGCTTTTCGACCGAATTCATGAAACTCGCCGCCGAGGACAAGCTCTGATCCCGACCAAGCGTTCCGGGGGCCCCGCCACACGGCGGGGCCGAAACACCATGCGCCTGATCAACCGCATCCCCTCCCGCGCGGTCCGCCCGCTGCTGATCGTGCTGCCGTTCCTGGTGGTTCTGGCAGCCTATTCGATCGCCTCCGAAATCCGCCTGTCGGCCAACCCGGCCGACAAGATCCTGCCCGCCCCATCCACCATAATCGCCACCGCCGAACGCCTGATGACCGAAGGCGACAAGCGCTCGGGCCGCATCCTGTTCTGGCACGACACCGCCGTCTCGCTCAGGCGGCTGGCCATCGGCACCGGCCTCGCCGCCCTCACCGGCCTTGTCTTCGGCCTGCTGATCGGGCTGATCCCCTATGCCCGCACCACGCTGAACGGCTTCGTCGCCTTCGCCTCCATGATCCCGCCGCTGGCCCTGCTGCCGATCCTCTTCATCGTCTTCGGGCTGGGCGAACTCTCCAAGATCATGCTGATCTACATCGGCATCACCCCCTTCCTGATCCGCGATCTCGCCTCGCGCACCGCAGAAATCCCCCACGAACAGATCGTCAAGGCCCAGACCCTTGGCGCCTCGACCCGCGTCATCGCCCTGCGCGTCGCCCTGCCCCAGCTGCTGCCCCGCCTCCTGCAGGCCGTCCGCCTGGCGCTTGGCCCCGCCTGGCTGTTCCTCATCGCGGCCGAGGCCATCGCCTCCGACCTTGGCCTCGGCTACCGGATCTTCCTCGTCCGCCGCTACCTCGCCATGGACATCATCCTCACCTACGTGCTCTGGATCACCGCGCTGGCCTTCCTGCTCGACACGGCTCTGCGCTGGCTCTCGCGCCGCGCCTTCCCCTGGGCCGGAGACGCGTTATGAGCTTCGTCACAATCCGCAACATCTTCCAAAGCTACGACAACCGCCCGATCCTGGAACGGGTGAACCTCGACGTGGACGAAGGCGAATTCATCTCCATCGTCGGCGCCTCGGGCTGCGGCAAATCCACCTTCCTGCGCCTTCTGCTGGCCGAGGAACAGCCGACGCGCGGCGACATCCGCATCGCCGGCAACGACCCTGCGGTCGAACCCGGCCCCGAACGCGGCGTGGTCTTCCAACGCTACTCGGTCTTCCCGCACATGACCGTCACCCAGAACATCGTCGCCGGCGAAAGCTTTGCCCGCCCCTGGGGCCGCTTCTTCGGCGGCCAAAAGCGCGACGCCGAACACCGCGCCAGGGCCACGCTCGACCGCGTCGGCCTGTCCCACGTGGCCGATGCCTTCCCCGCCGCGCTGTCGGGCGGCATGCAGCAACGGCTCGCCATCGCCCAGGCCCTGACGGCCCGCCCCCGCGTGTTGCTGCTCGACGAACCCTTCGGCGCGCTCGACCCGGGCACGCGGCTGTCCATGCACGACGTCCTGACCGAACTGCGCGCCGAAACGCCCATGACGGTCTTCATGGTCACCCACGACCTTGAAGAGGGCTTCAAGCTCGGCGACCGTGTCATTGTCTTTGACAAGGTCCGCTGGGATCCGACCGACCCCAACGCCTATGGCGCCACGATCACCTACGATTTCGATGCCCGCGACAACGGCATCCCGTTTCAACGACTGAAAGAGGCAACCCATGATCTTCGCCCCCTCTGACCGCACAAGGTCGCATCACCCGGCCGATCACCGCCATGACGAGCCGCGCCATCACCACCCCGACCTGTCGAAACTGCGGGGCTGGAAGGCGATGCGCGCCGAAGCCGACATCCCCGGCGACCGCTGGGACGAGGAACGCCGCTGGGCGCTGAAGATGGGCCTCACCGGCGCGGATTCGATCGAGGACAAGTCCATTCCCACCTTCGCCCGCGGCGAACTGCCCCATTACGCCGGCATCAACACCTTCCTGAAGGCGCCCTATGCCGAGGACGTGTCCGAGGTGAAGCATTACGACGCCACCGTCCTGGGCATCCCCTTCGACGGCGGCACCACCTACCGGCCCGGCACCCGGTTCGGCCCGCAAGGCGTGCGCAAGATCTCGGCGCTTTACACGCCCTACAATTACGAGATGGCCATCGACCTGCGCGAACAGATGACTTTGTGCGATGCCGGCGACGTGTTCACCATCCCCGCCAATATCGAAAAGTCCTTCGACCAGATCAGCCGCGCGGTCTCCCACGTCTATTCCTCGGGCTCCCTGCCGATCATGATCGGCGGCGACCATTCCATCGGCTTCCCCTGCGTGCGCGGCATCGCGGATTGTACCTCGAAAAAGATCGGCATCGTCCATTTCGACCGCCACGCCGACATCCAGGAAAAGGACCTGGACGAACGCATGCACACCACGCCCTGGTTCCACGCCACCAACATGCCCAACGTGCCGGCCAAGAACCTGGTGCAGGTCGGCATCGGCGGCTGGCAGGTCCCGCGCGAGGCGGTCAAGGTCGCCCGCGACCGCGAAACCAACATCATCACCATGTCCGACATGGAAAAGATGGGCGTGGAAAAGACAGCCGAAATGGCGCTGGAAATGGCCTGGGACGGCGTCGACATGGTCTACATGTCCTTTGACATCGACAGCATCGACTGCGGCTTCGTCCCCGGCACCGGCTGGCCCGAACCCGGCGGGTTCCTGCCCCGCGAGGCGCTGAAGATGGCCTCCATCGTCGCCGCCGAAGGGCTCTGCGGCATGGAGCTGGTCGAAGTCTCGCCACCCTACGACACGTCGGACATCACCGCGCTGATGGGCACGCGGGTGATCGTCGATGTTCTGGGCTCGATGGTCTCGGCCGGCACGCTCGGCAAGCACAAGGTCCACATCGACAAGCCGGTCGCGATCCCGGCGGGCGAATTCGAAGGCAAGAGGTGGTCCAATGCCACATGATCACGCACACGGGCACGGGCACGGGCACGGACATGGGCCGCATGACCACCACCACCCGCACGACCACAACCATACCCACGGCCCCGATCACCTGCATTCCCACATGCACGAACATGACGAGGCCGAGGACATCCAGGTCCTGGCCACGCAGTTCATCGACGGGTTCAGATCGGCGGCGGACAAGTCGGTCTACCTCCTGCTCGCCGGCGTCCCGCGCGAACTCCCCGACGATGCCGGCGGCGCGCCGCTGAAGCTGGTGGACGTGCAGCTGACCACCGAATGGCAGGTCGGCACCGCGTCCCCCTCCTTCGGCTCGGCCGAACTCAGCTACCTGCCTTACCCGGGGTCCATGGTGACGGAACGCACGAACATGGGCTTCGTCTATGTCTCGATGACCCGGAAACAGGTGATGGACCTGCGCGGCTTCCTCGCCACGAAACACGGCCGCCACGCCGGCTGAACCGACACGGGCGCCCCCTTCTGAAACGGGGCGCCCGGATCTGCCGTGACGCAGGGGTATTTGGAAAGAGAAAGAAGCAAAAGGACGCGCCCGAACGCCGCACGTTCTTCTTGGTCCAAATACCTCCGCCGGAGGCTCCCTCATCCTCCACCGCGCCGACGCAGGGCCCCGCCACATTCGCGGCCAAAGAGATGAACGATTCGTAAATTCGCCTCTGTAACCCGTTGATTCAAAACACCCCGCCCGATGTCCCACGCGTGGGACACCGCACGACCCTGTCTTCTTCTTGGCCCAAGTACCTCCGCCGGAGGCTCCGGCCTTCAGGCCGGATAGTCGGGCACCATCAGGCGCCAGGCCGGTTCATCGTCCTTTACAGTGGGAAAGCGCCCGATCGGCGCCTCGAAGATGTTGTCCGTCTCGTCGTTGTTCACGGTGGACACCTCGCAGATCATGCAGGGTTCCCCCTCGGCCCAGAACGCGTGCCAGGTGGTGGGTTCCAGCGTCACCGAAGCGCCAGGCTTCAGGCGCAGATGACCGCCCGCGTCCAGCCGGGTCAGAACACCGTCACAACGCACCTCAACGGGCGCATCGCGGTCGATGGACCCGTCGGGGGCGGCCGTGAAAAGCTCCAGCACCAGGTCACCGCCGCCGCGATTGATGATATCCTCGGTCTTCAGGTCGTGACGGTGCATCGGCGAGATCTGATCGACGCCCGAGATCATCGCCTTTTCCGCATAAAGCATGCCGCGCCCCGAAGCCATCTGGCCCAGGTCGCCGTTGCGCGTGGTGAACAGGACCAAGCCCAGGTCGTCGAACTTGCCCTGGCCGTAGTCCGTGATGTCCCAGCCCAGGCGGCGGGCGCGGATCTGGTCGCCTTCGGGACCGAGGATCCGTTCGGGTGTCCAGTCGGCGAAGGGGGGCAGGTAATGGCCGAAGCGGCGGATGAAGGCCTCCGACCGTTTCAGGATCTCGTTCACCTCGGAACGCAGCATGTCAGTTCTCCAGTTCCAATTCCTGGGCCCAGGGCGGGTTCGGCCCGGCGCGCGCCACTGTCACTGCCGCAGCACGGGTGCCGAGCGACAACGCCTCGGACAATTCTGTTTCGCTCACCGCCGGGAACGCGGCCTTGTCCAGCCGCCCGGCCCGGCGCAGGCCCGACAGCAGCCCGGCGTTGAACGTATCGCCCGCCCCGACGGTATCCGCAACCTGCGCCGCGGGGCTGGGAACCCGCACGTGCAGGCCGGAGGCCATGATCGCCTCGGCGCCGTCGGCCCCCAGGGTGGTGACGATCAGCTTCGGGCCCATCTGCAGGAGCGCGGCAAAGGCGTCCGCGTGGCTGCCCGCGTCGGGCAGGAGCCAGGCGAGGTCTTCGTCCGAGACCTTGAGGATGTCGGCCACCGCGATCATGGCCGCAAGCCGCGCGCGGTAGGTCAGCGGATCGGTGATGAAGCCCGGGCGGATGTTGACGTCGACCATGATCAGCGCCTCGCCCGCATGGCGGCGGCAGTAGTCGGCCAGGCTGTCGGCGACCGGCGGGTTGATCAGGCTGATGCCGCCAAAGACGATCGCCTGCGTTCCTGGCGGCGGGGGGGCCATGTCGGCGGGGCGGATGTCGCGCAGGGCGGAGCCTTCGTCGCGGAAATCATAGGTCGCCTGGCCGTCGACCAGCGTCACCACCGCCAGCGTCGTCGGCCGGTCGGAGCGCACCGAAGGGCCAAAGCCCACGTGGCTGGCGGCGCCGTGATCCTCGATCAGGCGGCCGTAGTCGTCGGACGACAGGCCGGTCAGCATCGCGACATCCTCGCCCAACCGTCCCAGCGCCACGGCGGTGTTCAGCACCGCGCCGCCGACATGGGGGACGCGGGTGTCGCCTTGGGGGATCAGGTCGATCAGGGCCTCGCCGCAGCACAGGATCATCGCGCGCTCTCCGTGAAAAGGATGTCGGCAGGCAATAGCGCGGTCATGACACGGGTGCCATTGGGAATGTCGTTGCCCATGGCCTTCTGGCGGGCGGTTTCGGGCGTATGCCCAAGGTCGCGCCAACGGGCCATCAGGCGGGTTTCCAGGACGTCCGCCGCCACCGGCAGGAAGATCGACAGCGCCCAGAACGCCCGCAGATCGCGCCAATGGTCCGCGTCAAGCAGCAGGTAATTGCCTTCGACGATCACCGTCCGGCAGGTGTCGGGCAGGACGGAGGCCTGGCCGATGGCGATCTCGCGCGTGCGGTCGAAGAGCGGATAGAAGACCTCTCCGCCTGTCGCCACATCGGCGATGAACCGGGTAAAGCCGCGGATGTCGAAGGTTTCCGGCGCGCCCTTGCGGGGGCGCAGGCCGCGTGCGTCGAGGATCCGGTCGTCCAGGTGGAAACCATCCATCGGGACCACCTGGGTGGGCCGCCCGGCCTCCGTCATGGCGCGGGCCAGGCGCGGCGACAGGGTCGACTTGCCGCTGGCGGGCGGTCCCGCCAGGGCGATAAGCGCCCGGGGCGCGTTTGCAGGCACCCCGAGCGCCGCCGCCAGCAGGTCGTCAAAAGCGTGGATCGTCCGGCTCATGCGGGCTGCAGCACCTCGGGCGGGGTTTCGGCCCCGGTCATGTAGGCGACCGCGTCGGACATGGTGTGGTCCTTCGGGTCGATCACGCACAGCCGCTGTCCCAACCGATGGATGTGGATCCGGTCGGCGACCTCGAAGACGTGGGGCATGTTGTGGCTGATCAGGATGATCGGAATGCCGCGCGATTTCACGTCCAGGATCAGTTCCAGCACCCGGCGGCTTTCCTTGACCCCCAGCGCCGCCGTGGGTTCATCGAGGATGATGACCCGCGACCCGAAGGCCGCCGCGCGGGCCACCGCCACGCCCTGGCGCTGGCCGCCGGACAGCGTTTCCACCGCCTGGTTGATGTTCTGGATCGTCATGAGGCCCAGGTCCGACAGCTTCTGGCGGGCGATCTCCTCCATCCTTGGTTTGTCGAGCTGGCGCAGGTACTTGCCCCGCCAGCCGGGGCGGCGCAGTTCGCGGCCCATGAACATGTTGTCGGCGATGGACAGCGCGGGGGACATGGCCAGCGTCTGGTACACCGTTTCGATCCCGTGTTCGCGGGCGTGGATGGGCGAGGTGAAACGGACCGGCTTGCCGTCCAGCCAGATCTCGCCCTCTTCGGGGATGACGGCGCCCGATACGGCCTTGATCAGGGTCGACTTGCCGGCGCCGTTGTCGCCGATCACGGCCAGGATTTCCCCGGGCATCAGGTCGAAATCGCAATGATCCAGCGCGGTGACCCGGCCATAGCGTTTCACCAGGCCACGGCCTGCAAGAATGGGGTCCGTCATGCCGATACCTTTCTGATCCACTGGTCCACAGCCACGGCGCCGATGATAAGGACACCGATCAGCAGGAAGGTCCATTGCGGATTGGCGCCCGCCATCCGCAGGCCCAGTTCGAAAACGCCCACGATCAGCGCGCCAAAGAACGCGCCCAGGATCGAACCGCGCCCGCCGAACAACGAGATGCCCCCGATGACCACGGCGGTGATGGCCTGGATGTTGCCGATCACGCCTGTCGTGGCGGAGGGCGAGACCGAGCCGAAGCGGCCGATCATCACCCAGCCCGCCAGCGCGCAGATGAAGCCGACCAGGCAATAGACCGACATCAGGGTCTTGTGGACGCTGACGCCCGCCAGCGCCGCGGCCTCGGGGTCGTCGCCCACGGCATAGACGTGGCGGCCCCATGCGGTCGAGCGCAGCACATAGGCGAGGATGGCGACCAGCAGCACCATGGCGATGACGCCGAAGGTCAGGCGCGCGCCGCCGATGTCTATGGTGGTGCCCAGGAATTGCAGGAAGGGTGCCTGTTCCTCGATCTCCTGGCTGCGGATGGTTTCGTTGGCGGAATACAGGTAGTTGGCCGCCAGCACGATCTGCCACATGCCCAGGGTCACGATGAACGGCGGCAGCTTGACCTTGCTGACCAGCCAGCCGTTCAGCCCGCCGATGGCGGTGCCGCAAGCCAGGCCCAGGATCACCGAAAAGAATGGTGGAATGCCATAATCGAAGGTGAATTTCCCCATGATCACCGAACACAGGACGGCAATGGCGCCGACGCTCAGGTCGATACCGGCGGTCAGGATGATCAGCGCCTGCGCGGCGGCCAGGACGCCCACGATCTGCACCTGTTGCAGGATCAGCGTCAGCGCGAAGGGCGAGAAGAACTTTGTCCCCAGCACCAGGCCGAAGACCGCGATGGCCGCCACCAGGACGATCAGCGGCACCAGCGCCGGCGTCGTGTGCAGCAGCGAATGGAACCGGCCGAACACTCCCTTTTCATGCACCTCGAACGAGGCGACCTCGGATGAGGCCCGCGAGACCGCGGCTTCGTAATTGTCGGACTTCGACATCCTGCCCTCCCCTGCATTGTGCCGATGGGTTTCAGCCTAGCACGAAAGGGGCGGAGTTCCCCGCCCCTTCCCGGTCAACCGGCGGGGATCAGCCCCAGCACAGCTCCATTCCCTTGGCGGTGTCGATGGAGTCCACTCCTTCGGCGGGCTTGTCGGTGACCAGCGCGACGCCGGTGTCGAAGAACCCCTTGCCCTCGGTCGCCTCGGGCTTCACGCCGTCCTTGGCCCAGGCGGCGATGGCCTCGATCCCCTTGGACGCCATCAGCAGCGGATATTGCTGCGATGTCGCGCCGATCACGCCGGCCTTGATGTTTTCCACCCCCGGGCAGCCGCCGTCGACCGACACGATCAGAACGTCATTCTCACGCCCCACGGCCTTCAGCGCCTCGTACGCTCCGGCGGCGGCGGGTTCGTTGATCGTGTAGACCACGTTGACGAAAGGATCCTTGGCCAGCAGGTTTTCCATTGCCTTGCGGCCGCCTTCCTCGTTGCCGGCGGTCACGTCGTTGCCGACGATGCGGTCGTCGGTCTCGTCGCCCCACTTGTTCGGGTCGCCCACGTCGATGCCAAAGCCGGTCAGGAAACCCTGGTCGCGCAACACGCCCACGGTGGGCTGGCTGACGGCCAGGTCCAGCATGGCAATCTTGGCATCCGCCGCGTCGTCGCCCAGCGAGGCCGCGGCCCATTGGCCGATCAGCTCTCCGGCCAGGAAATTGTCGGTGGCGAATGTCATGTCGGCGGCGTCGATCGGGTCCAGCGGCGTGTCCAGCGCGATCACCAGCAGGCCGGCGTCGCGCGCCTGCTGAAGCACCGGCACGATGCCGGCCGTATCCGAGGCGGTGATCAGGATGCCCTTGGCCCCGTTCGCGATGCAGGTTTCGACTGCAGCCACCTGCGTCTCGTGGTCGCCGTCGATCTTGCCGGCGTAGCTGTTCAGCTGGATGCCCAGTTCCTCGGCCTTGGCCGTGGCGCCTTCGCGCATCTTGACGAAGAACGGGTTGGTGTCGGTCTTGGTGATCAGGCAGGCCGAGACCGTTTCGTGACCGGCGGCCATGGCGGCACCGGCGCTTGCCACGACGGCACAAGCGGTTCCCAGGATCAGTTTTTTCATGGTGTCCTCCCAGACGTGCAACTGACGTAGCGGCGGCGTTTCTCCTCCGGCCGCTCGCGTCGGGGCCCAGATGAGATGATTCCCCGTCGCCTGTCAATTAATAAGTCAACTTGATTTATTAACCGCGCGCTTGCAAAGTCTTCCCGGATATGCTGGCGCAGGGCGATGACTGAAATTCGGCGATTGACAGGCGGGATCAACCAAAGCGGCGTTCGGGCGTACAACGAACGGCTGATCCTGACGATGCTGCAAAGGAACGGCCCCACGGCGGGCCGCGATCTGGCACGCCAGTCGGGCCTGTCGCCGCAGACGGTGTCGGTGATCCTGCGCAAGCTGGAAACCGATGGGCTGGTCCTGCGGGGCGCGCCGCAGCGGGGCAAGGTGGGCAAGCCGTCGGTGCCGGTGACGCTGAACCCTGACGGGCTGTTTTCCATCGGGCTGAAGATCGGGCGGCGCAGCGCGGACCTGGTGCTGATGGATTTCGCGGGGCAGGTCCGGTCGAAGTACCGGTTGCAATATGCCTACCCGACGCCGGACGAGGTCTTTGGCTTTCTGCGCGACGGGCTGGGCAAGGCCTACGGAGACCTGACGCCCGAAGGCCGCGTCCGCATCTGCGGCATCGGCATCGCGGCCCCGTTCGAGCTGTGGAACTGGCACGAGTTGGCCGGCGCGCCGGCCCGGGATTTCGAGACCTGGAAGACCATCGACATCCGCGCCGAAGTCGGGCGATTCACCGATCTGCCGATATTCGTCACCAACGACGCCACCGCCGCCTGCCGGGCCGAACAGATCTATGGCAACGGCAAGCATTACCGCGATTACGCCTATTTCTTCCTGGCCGCCTTCATCGGCGGCGGCGTCGTGCTGAACCACCTGGTCGTCGAAGGCCCGCACGGCAATGCCGGCGCTTTCGGCCCGCTGCTTCTGCCCGGCCCGAACGGCAAGCCGGTGCCGCTGATGGACGTCGCCTCGATCCGGACTTTGGAAACGCGACTTGAGGCGGAAGGCCTGGATCGGCGCCTGCTCTGGCAGATGCCGCAGAACTGGGACGATCTTGAATCCTACGTCGCGCCCTGGATCGACCAGACCGGCGCGGCGCTGGCGCTGGCCTCGATCACGACCTGCGCGGTCATCGACTTCGAGGCGGTGCTGATCGACGGCGCCCTGCCGCCGGACATCCGGCGGCGGCTGGTCGATCGGGTCCGCGACGTGCTGCCGACGCTGGATGTGCGCGGAGTGGTCGTGCCGAAGGTCGCCGAAGGCCGCATCGGCGGCAACGCCCGCGCCATCGGCGCCGCCAGCCGGCCGATGATCGCGGGCTTCCTGCTGGACGAATTCACCGGGCTCGCAGGGGCCTGACGCGCCCGGTGACGTTTCAAGCCGGTTCGCGCAGCATCCGCCGCAGGATCTTGCCGGATGCCGATTTCGGGATCGCCTCAAGAACCTCCATCTCGCGCACCTGCTTGAAATGGGCCAGCCGGGTTTCCAGGTATTTCTGCACCTCGGCCAGTGTCGGGGTCTGCGCGCCCTGGGCCACGACGATATAGGCCTTGGGCAATTCCCCGGCTTCGTCATCGGGCTTGCCGACCACCGCCGCGTCCGCGATGGCCGGGTGTGTCACCAGCTCGGCCTCGACCTCGGCCGGGGCGACCTGGAATCCCTTGTACTTGATCAGCTCTTTCAGCCGGTCGGTGATGAACAGGTAGCCGTCCGCGTCGATATGGCCGATGTCCCCGGTCCTCAGCCAGCCGCCCTGCACGATGTTGGCCGCCGTGGCATCCGGGTTGTTCAGGTAGCCCTTCATCACCTGCGGTCCGCGCACCCACAGTTCGCCATCCACGCCGGGGTCGACATCCTGCAGCGTCTCGGGGTTCACGATGCGGCATTCGGTGTTGGAAATCGCCACCCCCGACGCGCCCGGCCTGCCCTCGCCGAAGGGCGAGACATGCGAAACCGGGGCCAGTTCGGTCATGCCATAGCCCTGCACCGCGTCCGCCCCCAGACGCGCGCCCATGGCCTTGGCGACATCCGCGCCCAGCGGGGCGGCGGCGGAACAGACCTGTTCGACGCAGGACAGGTCGTATTTCTCGACCAGCGGATGCTTGGCCAGCGCCAGCGCCACAGGCGGCACGATCCAAAGGCGCGGCGTGCGGAATTCGGACACCAGCGTCAGGAACAGGTCCAGGTCGAACCGCGGCATGGTCACCAGACCGCCACCGGCGGTCAGGTATATGTTCATCAGCACCTGCAGCCCGTAGATGTGGAAGAACGGCAGGAAGGCCACCGTCATCTCGTCCGGCGCCACGTGGGCGGGGATGAGCGACTGGTCGATGTTCACCACCAGGTTGCGATGGGTCAGCATCACCCCCTTGGGCAGGCCCGTCGTGCCCGAGGAATAAGGCAGCGCGACCACGTGTTCGGTGACGTCCACCGGCACCTGCGTCTCGATCGGCGCGCCCATGACGTCGGTCAGGGGGATCATGCCGTCGGGCGCCTCGCCGATGATGACGATATCGCGGATCTTGGTGCCCTTGATCGCCTCGCGCGCGATGTCGGCGAACATGGCGATGGTCACCAGAACGTCGGCGCCGGCGTCGGTCAGCTGGTGGTTCACCTCGTGCGCGGTGTAGGTCGGGTTGATCGTGGTCACCGTACCGCCCGACCAGGCGACCCCGTGGAAGACCACGCAGAATTCGGGCATGTTGGGCGCCATCAGCGCCACGCAGGCCCCTGCCCCCCAGCCCCGCGCCGTCAGCCCGCCGGCCAGCGCCTTGACGCCGCCGATGAACTGCGCGCCGGTCAGCTGCCGCCGGGTGGGACCGTCGATCAGGATGACCTTGTCCGGCGCGATCCCTTCGAACACGCGTTCGGTCACGGTCTTGCCGGACAGCTCCACGTCCGGAAATCTGCTTTTGTAGATTGTCATGTTGTCTCTCCCTGTCCAAAGGATGACACGGAGAGCAAAAGACGACAATTGCCTTGAAATCGGCCCGGCCTAATGCAGCCGCGCCGGGATCACCTCTCGGGGCACGACGACATCGGCCATCGATGCCATCCGCCGCAGCGCCAGGCCCAGCGTTTCCGCCAGACCGGCCAGGAACGGCGCCATGTCCGCCCGCACCATCAGCGCGGCCAGCAGCATCGCCTCTTCGCGTTCCCCCGTACCGGCGGCGCCCACCAGGTTGGCCAGGCACGCCTCGTCCGCGCCCAGGCACTTGCAGGCCACGTCGTGGCGCATCAGCGGCCGCCGCCCGTGTCGGGCGCACAGATCGCAGATCTGTTCCAGGCTCTGCAGGGCCGCGGGCCCATGTGCGGGCCCAAGGCTCAGCGTGAAGTCGCGTTCGGCCTGATCCCGGGCTTCCTGGCCCGAACAGCACAGACGCAGGTAGATCACAGCCCCGGCCTCGACCGGGTCAAGATCCGCGACCAGCCCCACCGGGGCACCGCCCCGGCGACGTTGTGCCCCGGTCATTTCGTCAGGATCAGCTTCCCGGCCTTCGTGATCCGAAGGCGGTAGACCTGATCGCCCAGGACGATCTCGGCCAGGTTGCCACCGGCGGTCAGCGCCAGCGCGTCGTGTTTGGGCAGGACCGGGACAGAGGTCTCGGTATCGGTGAGGGTGGACCGCACATTCATGTCGCTTCGCGCCCCCGCGCTTCCATTCTTTCGATAATCCATTCTATGCCATTGGACAGGGGCAGCCACGGTTCAAGCAGCAGGGCCCGGATCTCATCCTGACACACGTCACGTGTGTCGCGCCGATCCGCGTGGGGAACCACGCCGGATATCTGATGTCGCATCAGTCGTCTCCACGTCTCGGGAATGGCTCCCCCAGACCGGTGGGTGGGGTGGCTGTGCTCGTAAAGACTACTTTTTTGCTCGGAATTATCAAGTCGAGTTTTTTAGTCAGGATAAGGATTGGCGGGGATCTGCAGGAAAATCTGGCTTGCGGGGTGGAGATTTGCGCGAAAAGGCGGGCGCGGGACGCGCCAGGACCGCCGGCACGGGCCCGTGCCGATTCGTCACACCAGGGATGATTCGTCCAATGACAGGCGTTTTCCGGACTCAGGTCAGCGTGGCGTGGGCCGCCTGCAGACCGGCCAGCGTCATCGCCTCGGCGTCCATCCGCGCGCCCGTGGCGCCCTGGGCCTTCAGCGCCCTCTGGTAGGCTTCGGCCAGCGCAGGCGCCCCGATGAAGGCCAGTTGCTGCCCCAGCCAATAGGGTTTCGCCCCGCTCAGCTCGACCCCGATCAGCAGGCCGGACAGCCGCGCGCGGCCGCAGGACGGGTCCAGCCCGTGCAGCAGGTAGTCGGCGCGCAGCGAAAAGGCGTCGCTGGTCAGAAGCTGCGGACGGGCCATGCCGTCGACGACGCCCTGGTCAAAGGACGCGTCATCCCAGCCCTCGCCGTCCAGCCCGTGGCGCAGCACCGACTGGCCCGACAGCAGGGCAAAGATCTCGCCGGTCATGAAGCTGCGAAAGCTGACAATCTCGCCCGCGCTGACATGCACCCACTTGGTGTGGGTGCCGGGCAGGCAGATCACCCCGTCGAACTGCGGATGTTCGGCCAGGAACCCGGCCACCTGGGTTTCCTCGCCGCGCATCACGTCGGCGGGGCGCTGCTGGCTGACGCCGGGCAGCAGAAAGACCTCAAGCCGGGGATCCTCGACCGGGGCGGGCACAGCGTGGGCGCTGGTGGGCGGCTTGCAGGGGGCCACGGCATAGCCCGCATCAGCCCAGCCCTGGCGGGCGCCGACCATGCCGCAGGCGACGACGCGGGTCGGTCCGTCGATCCAGTCGCCGGTGGCGTCCAGCAGCGCGGTTTCAAAACCGGCGGGCGTCAGCGCGCCCATGCCACGGTCGGACTGGGTTGCGGCCAGAACCTCTCCGTGGTCGTCAAGGCACCAGGCCCGCATCCGGGTCGTGCCCCAATCCACCGCTATCCAGTTCGCCATGTCCGGTCCTTTTCACCTGCGCCAAACCCCAAGCCTACGCCTGTGTCCCCGCTGGCATGGCCGGGGTCAAGCACCGGCTGCGGGCCGGCATGGCCGTCTGAAGGGAACGAACCCGTCGCCGCACGGGTTCCCGCAGCCGGCGGAAACGCGCGACAGGCGGTCGACCTCAGAAGAAATAGGCCAGCGAGACCTGCAGGAAATCGTCGTCCTGGGCAAAGGCGATCGGATCGCCCGTGCCGCCGGAATTCACGCTGAACCCGGCCACTTCCAGCCGCAGCGCATCGCCGATCCGGCGTGACCAGGACGCGGTGTAGATCTTGGCGTCGGTGTTGACGTCGTAATACATCCCGCCGCGCACGGCGGTGCCGTTCACGTCGTTGCCCGAATAGGCGAAGCCAAAGAAGACGTCGTCGTCATAGATCGTCAGCGGCTGGATGATCGACCGGTTGTCGTGCAGGTATTCCATGACCGCCACGATCGTGTCGCCCGTCGGGCCGATGCCGCCAAAGGAATACTGTGCCCCGGTGATCGTCGAATAATAGGTCTCGTCCAGCGACTGGCTGACCGCCGCCTCGAAGGTCAGCTGCAGGTCGCCCCGGGAATAGACCGATTCCAGCCCATAGCGCCGCAGCTTGGCGTAATAGGGGATCGCCTTGACGCCTTCGAGATCGGCATAGACCAGGTCCGCGCAATTGGCCCTGTCAAAGGCCCCGCCGGGCAGGACGCAGACATTGGGCAGGGTCGATGGCGCCCGGTTGGTCCCGTCGAAAAAGGACACCGCCAGGTCCATCCCGCCGCCAAGCGCGCTGAACGAGGTGCGGAAGCGTGCCGCGAAGTCGAGGTTGCGGCCATTGCCTTCCTCATAGACCGCGTCCGCGTTGCTCATCAGGAAGGGCGACCGGAACCGTGTCGCCGCGTTGGGCTGGGCCCGGTCGCGGAAATAGAGAAGCCCGTACAGGCTGAGCGTGCTGTTGAAACCGACGCCAAGGTTCAGGTTCACCATCGGCTGGCCCAGGCTGATGTAATCGACGGTCTGGTCGATCACGTAGCGCTGGTTGATCGAATCCACCACGTGGGTGGATTCGCTGACCCCCCAGTATTCGATGTTCGACCCCACCAGCACGTCCCAGCCTTCGCCAAAGTACTGGAAGTAGCCACGCGGGATGTCGGCATAGCCTTCGCCGGTCTCGGTGTTGTAAAGACCCGAGACCTCGAAGACGACGGTGCCGAAATCAAGTTCGGTCCGGGTGTTGAATTCGCCGTTGATGATCGGCGCAAAGCCCTGTTCCGTCTCGCCGGGCAAAAGGCCGTCTTCGGGATAATAGCGCAAGGTCGTCTCGAACGAGCCGCCATAGGTGAAATCCTGCGCCACGGCCGCCCCCGGTGCTCCCAGCGCGACAAGGCCCGCCGCCAGGATCGCGCCCTGTCGTCCCGCCCCGGTCCACGCCTTCATCCGTGTCATCCGCATGTCCTGCTGTCCATTCCCGGCCTCCTCCGGGCCGTTCCGTTCCCTTTGCTCCGGCGCGCATGACAGCGCGCCGGACAGGATTGGCCCGCACCCCTGGGTCCGGGCCCCTGTCACGTCAGTGCTTCAGCGAATTCACGTTGAAGTCGTTCGCCGAGAAGCCGTTGTTGAACTTGTAGCCCGACCACAGCAGGTCCGTGCTCTTGCCGGTCAGGTGGTTGACCATGCGCATCTTGGCCGCCCGCCAGTACTTGCCGTACTTCTTGTGACCCGAGGCCTGCAGCGTCTTCACATGCTTGCCGGCCCGGTCGAAATACTGGACCTGAACGACATACAGCGTCGAGGTGTTGAACCATACCCGCTGCAGGGCATAGCCCGATTTCGACTTGGGCGTCCGGTCGACCACGTGGCAGGTGCCGCCGCCCACCGGGCAGGCTTCGTCCTTGACCCACTTGTGGTTGAATTCGCTGGCGCCCTGGTCGGTCATGTCCTCGTAGGCGAATTCGGACCCCATGAAGGACCCCGACCGCGCCGAGGACGAGATCCGTTTCACCCGGCCGACCGACGGCAGGTAAAGCCACTGGTCGTCCGACTTGTTTTCGTAGGAATAGGTCAGCAGCGCGGTGTCGCGCACATCGCCGGGCCATTCGAAGACCAGCAGCGATGCGCTGGGGTTGTTGCCCTTGCCTTCCAGCGACTTGGCGTTGAAACGGCGTTCGCTCTTGGCGCCGCCCTTGGTGTAAAGGATCATCTGGCCGCTGGACTGGCTGTCGCCGTAGCCCTTGGTCAGCGCGCTGGCCCGCTGGGCGATTTCCTCGCCCTTCTGTTCCGCGCTTTGGGCGAACGCGGCGGTGACGGGGGCGGCAATGAGCATCAAGATCAATGGGATTGGTTTAAGAAAAGTCATTTTCTCTTTCCTTCGGCTGTTACCAGAAGCACTGGGAGCAAAATAAGATCGGCCAGATAGGCCATTGCGACGACCAACGCCGTCAGGGCACCAAGGTGTTCGTTGATGGCGAAGCTCGACAGGCCAATGATCGAGAAGCCCACCACCAGGGTAACCGACGTCAGGGTAACGGCGGTCCCCACGGTTGCCAACATGCGCCTGACCGCCTCTTCCGGGGAATAACCCAGCCGTCGCTGGCGGATGTAGGTCATCATCATGTGCACCGTGTCATCGACGACGATCCCGAAGGTCATCACCGTCACCACGGTCGACCCCAGGTTCACGTCACGGAACACGACGCCCCAGATCCCGAAGGCCATCAGCGCCGGTACCAGGTTCGGCACAAGGCTGAGGAACCCGTATCGCCACGACCTGAGCGCGACGATCATCGCACCCGAAATCACGATCAGGGCCACGATCGCGCCCGAGAACATCGCCGTCCCGTTGCGCTGGGATATGCGCGCGAAGGTGACCGAGGCGCCGGTGCCGATCGTGGCGATATCCGGCGTGTTCTCGGCCATCCATTTTTCGGCATCGGCGGTGAACCAGCGCAACTCCGCACTGCTTTCCACGTCAAGCGACACGGACATCAGCGTCTGTTTCCGGTCGATGCTGATCTGGGTGTTCAGATCCTGGCCCACGGGCAGGTTCAGCTCGTAGAGCATCAGCAGCTGGGCATTGGCGGCCGAACTGTCGGCGGTCTTGTAGAACGCGGGATCGTCGCCGTTCAGGTTCATGTTCAGCCGCTTCAGCGGCTGGTTGATCGCGGCGGCGTGCAGGACATCGGGGCGTTCATCCAGCCATTTCTCGAACTGGTCGAGCTGGTCCAGGAATTCAGGCGCAAAGATGCCGCCCTCGTAGGGGCTTTTCAGCACGAAGGACACGGTCTTGAGCGATGTCAGCCGGTCTTCGATCACGTCGGCGTCGCGGCGCAGCCGGTAGGAATGATCGAAATACCGGATGAAGTCGTCGTTGAACTGGATCCGCATGATCCCGAAGATCGAGATGCCGGTCAGGATGGCGAAAAGCACCAGAACCGATTTGCGATGGCTCAGCGTCTGGGTGCCGACCCAGCGCAGCACCCTGGGCAACAGCCCTTCGCGGCGCCGCCGCAAGGCAGGCAGCATCAACAGCGTGGTCGGCAGCACCATGACCGACAGCAGCCAGCCCGCGACGGTGCCAAGCGCGATCATGTTGCCCAGGTCGCGCAGCGGCGGCGCGTCCGAGAAGTTGAGGCACAGGAACCCGAAGGCGGTGGTCAGGTTGGTCACCGTGATCGGGGCAAGGTTTTCCTCGACCGAATGTTCCACGGCGTCGTAGTTCGACATCCCCTGCCCCAGCGCATTGCGCCAGTGCAGCACCAGATGCATGCAGGTCGCCGCCACAATGACGATCACCGCCAACGGTGACGGCGCATTGCCCGGGGTCAGCGCCATGCCCAGCCAGCCGCCCGCGCCCAGCGTGATCGCGGCGCCGCCCAGCAGGACGATGACGGATCCCACCACGCCCGAGAACGTGCCAAGCCCCAGCACAAGCAGCACAACCGTGGACAGCGCCGCCATCGGCAGGGTGTCGTCCAGGTCCCGGCCCGCCGCCTCGCTGAAGGCGAGCGAGGCCATGACGGTGCCGGTCAGATAGACCTCGTGGCCGGGGTATTCGGTGCGGATCTTGTCGGCGATCGCGTCGACGGAATCCATGATCTCCTGGAAGGTCGCGTTCGACCGGTCCGGCGTGATGATGGATATGGCGATGCCAAAGGTGCGCCCGTCGGGCGACACGATCCGGTTGACCAGTTCTTCCGACGAAAACGCCCGCTCGCGCGCCTGAGCGGCGATTTCGGGTGTGATTTCACCGTCTTCGGGGATCAGCGGTTCGACGATGATGTCATCGCCGTCGGCCCAGGAATGGTTGAAGGTCGCCAGGGAATCCACGCGCAGCACATGCGGCACGTACCAGGCGTCCTCGGTCGCGGTGCGGACGGCCTCCAGCGTCTGGGGATCGAAATCGGACCCTTCCGGGCCCGAGATCACGATGATCATGTTGTCGGAGGACACGAACATGTCCTCTATCTGCAGGAGCATCTTGTATTCGGGATTTTCCGGCCCGAAGAACGCCCGCGTGTCGGTGGACCGGTGGACGTGCGTGATGCCAAGGCCGCCCAGAACGATCAGCGCGATGGCGGCGATGAAGAATAGCCAGTGATGGCGCACCAGCGCACGGGCGATCCGCGCGCCGGAATATTGCTCAGCCCCGGGCTCGAGGTCTTGTTCAGCCATGGGAGGCGTTTTGTACCTGTGTGTTGTCCGTCATGTCGTCTTCGGGCGTGCCCGGCGCCTCGCCGTCCTTTGTCACGATGGCTTCGTTGACGGGCGGTTCTTCTCCCTCGATCGAAAGACGGTCATAGCCGTAAGCGTCGAAATAGATGCCCCAGTTGTCGTTGATCATGCGCACGATCTCGGGGTCTTCCTTGTACGTGTTCGGCGTATAGCCTTTGCGCGAGTCGATGTAGCCCTGCATCTTGGGAACGGCGTGTTCGATGTCGGCCAGGTCAAGATCGGCATAGATCTTGCGCATCACCTCCATCGGCTCCTTCACCAGATCCTCGTAGCGTACCGTGACCAGGTTGCCTTCGGGGATCACATGTTTCTGATTTTCGTAAGATTCATGGAATTCCCGGAATCCGCCCTTCAGGTCGGCCATGATCTGTTCATCCGTCATGCCGGCGGCATCGAAGCCCTGGGTCACCGACAGCGCCTTGCCCAGCTTCAGGTTCGAATGGAAGATCCGATAGGGGTTGCGGGTGATGTGGATGAACTTGGCGTTCGGGAAGATCGACTTGATCAGCGCGACCCGCACCGTGTGGGTCGGCGATTTCAGCAGCAGCCGTTTGCCCGGGTTGCGGAACTGCACCATCTTCAGGAACCGCACCCAGCCCTTGGACCAGCAGACCCGGATCCACGGGTTCACCTGCTGATCGCGCAGGATCGAATGGTAGGTGTCGCTGGCGCCGGGAAAGGCCATCTGGACATAGGGGCTGGAATACCCCGAATTCAGCATGGCGATCTCGTCTTCCTGCGGGGCGTCCATCGACATGTCCATGTCGTCCATGGGGCGCTTTTCCATCTTCATCATCGAATTGGACCGGCGCAGGCGCTTCTCGGCCAGGATGAAGCTGTCGGGCATGATGCATTGCAGGTTGTCAGGGTAAGCGAAGCGGTCGTCGCAGGCGATCATCTCGTTCAAAAAGGTCGTGCCCGACCGCTGAAACCCGATGATGCAGACCGGGTCGCCGGCGAATTCGGTCTTGTTGATACGGCCGGTGTAAAAGATCCGCACGAAGATCGCGAGAAGGCTGTGCAGCAGCGACATCGCGAAGACCGACGCCACCAGCCCGTAGCGCTGGGGCGAAACGTATTTGAAATTGCCCTTGAGCATCGAAAGGAAGGCCCAGGTCGTCATGCCGTGCCACAGGCGAAACTGGAACTTCGAATACCCGTAATACCGGGGGTCGTTGGGATCGTAGAGCTTCGTCGGATCGTCTTTGGGATCGTTTTTCGAGGCGTCTTTGGCGTCAGTGGTCATGCGTCGTCTCCAGTTCCCGGCTTATCAAATGGCCCGAACAATAGCTGGTCGAACATTCAATCTTCCACCCCGGAGAACGTCGGAGAGACGATCTTCGGGGGCGATATCAACAATTCATGTCTCCGAAATGACAGCGGCGCCAGAGCGCCGCCGATGTTCAGGTCTTTACGCTGAGAAGTTTTTCGATCAGGCGGCTGCCGATGTCGCCAAGTTCGTCATCCTCGAACACGGACGCATCGCACCTGAGCGTCACCTGCGTCGCATCGTCGAACGGCAGGACCAGCACGGTCAGATCGTTCGGCGCCCCCATCGCCGGCGGACGGGGCAAGGCGATCCGTTCCACCTCGATCGGGCCGACCTTCATCATCACGTCGCCCTGGCTGCGGAAAAGCCCCGCCAGCATGGACGATTTCGCCTTGGCATCCGCCGACGGCACGTGGACAAAGAACTGTGTCCCGATGCCGTTTTCCGCCTTGAGCCGTTCGTCGATCCTGTTGATCGGGCGCCCCAGCTCTTTCGTGATGTTGGTCATCGACCGCTGCATCTGGCTGCGCACCGACTTGGCGCGGTCCAGAAGCGTATCGCCGTCCGACATGTTCACCCGCCACAGCGGGAAGCGCAGGGCGAAGCCGATGAAGTTCGACAATTCGCCCGCGTTGCGCCCCATGACCGACCGGCCGATGATGCTTTCGGATCCGTACTTGTCGTGCATCACGTCGTTCAACGCCGCCAGCACCAGCGTAAAGACGCTGGCCCCGGATTTCTGGGCGATCTCGGTGATGGCCTCGTAATCCGCGACCGACATCATGACGTTGTGGTCGCGAATATCCTCGATCAGGTGAAAGGGCGTATCTTCGCCGCCCTTATTGGCCAGCCGACCGAAGTTGACCGCCGCCGGCGCCGGGAACAGCAGGTCGTCCCAATAGGCCCCGGTTTCGCCCGAATGGTCCGGCAGCTTGCCATCGACCTTGGTGACGAAATCCGAATAGGAATAGCCGTCGCCGCCACCGGGAAGGTTGGCGATGAACCGCACCAGGTCCTCGACCAGGACCATCATGCCGAAGGCGTCGGTCAAGGCGTGGTGCAGCCGGAACAGGATGGCATCGCCTTCGTCCCCGAACCGCAACATGCGGAAATCGGCGAGGACTTCGTCGTCGATCTCCATCGTGTTTTCAGCCACCTCACGCACCTTGGCGCGCAGGTCCTCTGGCGACATGGATCCGTAGTCTTCGACCGTCAGCGTGATGTCGTCGACGGGGAGAAGCACGCCCTGCCAGGTGCCGCCCTCCGACTTGCGAAACGCAAGCCGCAGGACGTCGTGTTTTTTCGCCAGTTTCTTCAGGCCGCGTTCGATACGCCGCGGCGTGATCCCAGGTTTGATCCGAAGACCCTGCACCTGGTAGAAGAACTGCTTGAAGCAGCGGACACAGTCCGGATCCGTCAGCGCAGGCAGCATGAACTTCTGCATTTCCGTCATCGGAAATGTCTGAATCTCTGCGACCTCCGCGTCGTCCCGGGCCTTCTTGCGAAGGATCATTATTCCGCCACCTCGAGCTGGTTCTCGTATGGCGACGTGATCGATGTGACCCCCAGCCGCTTCGCAAGCGCCTGCATCAGACGCTGGGCGTCATTCGCGGTCACCACGTCGCTGTCGACCCGCATCGTCAGAAGCGACGCATCGTCGGACTTGCGCAGGATCACTTCGACATCGCTGGCGATGCCGGTGCGGCCGTTGGGTTCGGCGTGCACCGTGATATCGCCCATGCTCACCGGCCCGCTGACCAACGCCGCCTCAAGCGGGCTGAGCGCGGGATCGAACCGGTACGAGATCTGGAACGGCGCCGCGCCGCTGCCCTCGAACTGGTCCGACAATTCCTTGCGCAGCACGTAAAGGTCGATGCTGTCATGGTTTTCCGCCGCAGCGAGGATCCGGTCGATGTGACCGCGCTGGATGGTCTCGTCGATACCCATCGGCACATAGAACGGCTGGTCATCGGCCAGCGGTGCAACCACCGCGGCGTCGGCCAAACGTGCCGGACGGTCGGTCACGCGGGTCAGCAGGACGCCGCCCTTGTGACCCGTCGCCTCGGTCAGCGCCTCGGCAAGGGCAACGGTAAAGTCCGCCTCGCTCAGCGCATGGCCCGCGATGTCGCCCAGCCATTCGACCGCCGTGCCGTGATCCCGGCCAAGGGCCGCGATCGACAGGGCGCGCGCGCGTTCCTTGAACCTGATCGCGGGCGCCTTGCCTGCCACCGCGTAGCTCCAGAACGACTGGTCGTTGGCGTTCACACCGTCTTCCGGGTTGAAGATCCCGCGGTGCATTTCGGCACCCAGGTCTTCCTCGGCCATCGGCGCGGCCAGTTCGACACCGGCCAGCGACTTCAGCAGCTCGTCCATCACCAGGTAGGCAGACGCCCGGTCGGCGATGCCGCTTTGAAGTTGCAGCATGAGCCGCGTCGCGTCGTCACCCGCAGGCGCCGCCGTAAGGCAGGCCACCACGCCGTCGCTGACATCGACCGGCTTGACCTGGAACGGATCCAGCTTGGCCAGTTCCGCCAGCTTGATGCCGTCGCCGTCAAAGCTGACCTTGCCGCCCGCGTACTTGGTGCGCAGCAGCGTGTGCCGTCCGTTGACCGCCTCGACCGCCTTGGCCAGGGCCTCGGCATCGACCGCCGGCGTGACGTCCACCACGATGCGATGCTCCAGCGCCTCGCGGGCGCTGTCGGTCGTCATCGGGGCCGACGCTTCGGCCAGCAGCGCGGTGCCGCGATCGCTCAGCAGCAGGTCCTCGCTGAAGGAGGCGCCCGAACTGTCGCCGTCGTCCTCCAGGTCGCCGGCCAGCAGCGCGGCTTCCATTTCGGCCTTGGCCTTGTCCAGTTCGACGTCCAGCACGTCCACCAGTTCCAGGATCGTCGGCGCCTGCAGGAACTTGGCAGCCTGCAGGGTCAGACCCAGGGCGGTTTCGATGCGCATCTTCAGTTCGAAGGACGACAGCGAGTCGAGGCCGAGCTCGTTCATCGCCATGGCCGGATCGATCGTCGAGGGTTCGATCTTCAGCACGTTGCCGATCTCGCCCTTCACGAACTCCTTCAGCTCCTCGTGACGCTCTTCCGAATTGAGCTGCAGAAGGCGTTCGCGCACCTCCGACGACTTCTCGTCCTTCTTCTTCAGCATGCCCGCCAGGCGCGGGATCGCCGCCATCTTGGCGTTGGTCCGGGCCATCTGCTGCCAGTCGGCATTAGCGTAGAACAGGTTCGGAGCGCTGGTCCGCAGGATCGTCTTGATGCCGTCCGGCGTCTCGTTCTCCTCAAGGCCCATCAGACCCATGCTTTCCAGGTAGTTCTTCAGATCCTCGTTCCGGCCGACGATACCGGTGGCCGCGATGGCGCCCCAGTTGATCGACCCGCCTTCGTCCTTGTGGATCTTGCGATAGGCCGCAAGCGCATCAAGGAAGCCGTTGGCCGCCACATAGTTCGCCTGACCCGGCGAACCGGTGGTCGCGGCGATCGACGAGAAGGAGATCATGAATTCGGGCTGCTTGCCGACCTTGGCAAACGCCTTTTCCAAAGCCCAGCCACCGGCAACCTTCGGATAGATGACCGTATCGATCATCTCGTCCGTCAGCTGGTTGATGAAGCCGTCCTTGATCACCGCCGCCGCGTGCATGACGCCCTTGAGCGGTTTCGCATCGGCAAAGAGCCGGGCGATGACCGCCGCCGTCTCATCCTCGTTGGTGATGTCCAGCGAGATGATCTCGACTTCGGTGCCCTGCGCCTTGATCGCCTCGATGCGCGACTGCTCCTCGTCGCCGACCTTGCCCGAGCGCGAGGCCAGGACCAGTTTGCCGGCGCCCGAGGCGCTCATCCATTGGGCAATCGACAGGCCGAACCCGCCGTTGCCGCCGGTGATCAGATAGGACCCTTCGGGCTCCATCTTCACATCGCGGGTGCGGTCGGCCTTCACGACGAATTCGTCCTCGTCGAAGGTGACGACGACCTTGCCGACGTGCTTCGCCTGGGACATGAACCGGATCGAATCCGCCACCTTGGAGACCGGGAAGGACACCAGCGGCAGCGGTTCCAGCTCGCGCCGGACGAAAGCTTCGGTCAGTTCGCGGAACATGCTGCCCAGAAGGTCGGGACGTTCCACGCCCATCGCGGCCAGGTCAAGAACCGAGACCGAGATGTTCTTGCGCAGCACCTTCATGCCGATGGAACTGTCCGCGTAGACGTCGCGCTTGCCGATCTCGAGGTAGCGGCCATAAGGCGCCATCGCCTCGAGCCCCTTTTCGATATAGGCGCCGGGCAGCGAGTTCAGCAGGACATCGACGCCCTTGCCACCCGTGATCCGGTTCACTTCGTCGGCCCAGGTCAGATCGCGCGAGTTCATGATATGGGGCACGCCCCATTCCTTCAGCAGCGCGCGCTTTTCGTCGTTGCCGGCGGTCGCGAAGATTTCCGCGCCGACGTTCTTGGCCATCTGCACCGCGGCCGTGCCGACACCGCCGGTCGCCACGTGGATAAAGACCTTTTCACCCTTCTGCATCCGGCCCACGCGGTTCAGCGCGTAATGGGCGGTGGCGAAGGCCGACGGGATGGTCGAGGCTTCCTCGAACGAGATGTGTTCGGGGATCCGCGCCAGCGCCAGCTTCGAGGTCTTGAGGTAGCGCTGCAGGCAGCGCTTGCCCATGCCCATAACCCGGTCGCCGACGTCGTATTCGGTGACGTTGTCGCCCTTCTCGGTGATCACGCCCCCGAATTCCAGGCCAAGGTTCGTCCAGGCCGGTTCGCCTTCGGCTTCCTTCGGCAGCAGGCCGGTGACGGCCATGACATCGCGGAAGTTCAGCCCGACGGCATGAACCTTGATGCGCACATCGTCGGGACCAAGCTCGTCAAAGCCGCACTCGATCAGCTCGAGATTGTCGATGACGCCGGGGTTCTTCATCGTGACATAGAAGTTCCGGTCCAGGTTTTCCTTCGCGATGTACAGATCCTGCGGATCCAGCTCGTTGTCCCAGACCCGCTTGAGGCGCGGCACATAGGCCCCGTCTTCGCGCAGCACGATCTCGTTTTCCGCGCTCGGCGCGAGGATCGCGTCGATCAGGGTGTCCATGGCCTCGATCTGCGCCTCGTCGGCGTCGATCTCGGTCATGTCGATCTCGCCGACCTCGTTGGCCACGGTCCGCAGCAGGGTTGCCAGCGGCGCCTGCGTCAGGCCATCGACCTTCATCGAGGCGCCATCGGGCGCCGACCGGCCATTGCGGGTCAGCAGCACGACGCGCGGCAGGGTGTCGCCGTGGCGCAATTCGTCAAAGGACGAGCCCAGGGCGATGATCGCGCGGGTATCGTCGGCCACCATCTGCGCGACGGTTTCCGCCGGCGTGTCGGTGGTGATCGGCTCCTGCGCAAGGCTCCAGGCGTAGATCACGCCGGTCAGCGGCGTATCCTCGTCTTCCATCAGCTCCGAGATCCGGTCGGCAAAGTCTTCGCGCATGTCCTCGACACCGCTTTCGACCTCGTCCCGGGTCATGATGATGACCTCGGCGCCGCGGGCATCCAGGGCTTCGGCCACGGCCTCGCCCGGGGTGCCTTCCTCGGCCAGCACCAGCCACTTGCCGGGCTCGGCATCCGCTTCGGGTGCCGCGACCTTGTAGTCGGCGTATTCCTCGACCGCGTAATGGGGCGCGAACCCTTCGGGGTGATCCCGCGTCGCGGTCCCCGACAGCGAGCGGTTCAGCAGGCCGTTGCCTTCCATCACCACGTTGCCGTCCATGTCGACCACCAGGAAGTCCGAACAGCCGGTCAGCGCGTCGATGCGCGGTTTCTGCCAGGCGTAGACCGTGAACTCCTTCGGCATCTTGCGGTGCTGGCGCAGCTGCAGCGCGCCCACGGGCATGAAGCTTTCGTAGTTCCCCGTCAGTTCGTCGTAATCCATCTGCAGCGACGCGGCAGTCATCCGCGGGTCGGAAATCTGCAGGCAGGCGTCCAGAAGCGACGGGTGGGTTTCGAACTTTTCGAAGTTGTGTTCGCAGATCGGATCCACCGAAACCTTCGCCCCCGCACCCAGGTCATGGACCCAGAAATCGCGCACGGTCTGGAAGGCCGGGCCGTAGTTGATGACGCTGTCGTCCGACGTCGCCTGGTACAGCGTCGTCAGTTCGACCAGGGTCGAGCCGGCATCGTCCTTGGCGATCGGGGTGAACTGCGTCTTCGGCGGCACGATGTTCTGCCGGATCTGGCCATCGGCGCGCAGGGTCCAGGGTTCGGACGTGTCGCGCGGCTGGGTATAGATCTGGATCGCGTTCCGTTCGGGCACGAACAGGGTAAAGAACCGCACGTCCGTATCGGCAGGGATGAACAGCGCCTCGTGGATCGTCAGGTTCTCGATCTCGATGCAGCCTTCTTCGCCGAACATGCGGCGGCCTGCCTCGAACATGATGTCCATGTAGCCCGCGCCGGGGAACACGCATTCAGACTGCAGACGGTGATCGCCGATCCAGGCATGCGACTTGAGAGAGACCTCGCCGACCCACTGGTTCTTGGCGCCTTCGATCTGGACCCCCAGAAGCGGACCAACGCTTTCGGGCCACATCATGGCGCGCCATTCGTTGTTGTCCATCCAGAGCTTTTCCAGCGCCCAGGGATAGCCCGGCAGTTCGACATGTTCCGACGGTTTGCCGCTGACGGCTTCCCAGTCAAGCTTCACACCGGTACAGAACAGGCGCGCGGTGGCCTGGGCCATCGACAGATGGTCGCTTTGCTTGCGGTTCAGCGAATTGATCACGTCGACCTTGGCGCCGTAATCCCCTGCGGTGGACACCGCGGGCGACGACAGGGTGGTGTGCGGACCCATTTCCAGGAACACGTTGGCGCCCATGCGCAGCGCGGTTTCGACGCCGTTCTTGAACAGCACCGCCTGGCGCAGGTTCTTCCAGCCATAGTCGATGTCGAACCGGGTTTCCGGCTTGCCGGTCACGGTCGAGATCCACGGCGTGGTCGGCACCGACCAGTCGATGTCGGACACTTCCTTGCGGAACCAGGTCTCGCCGGCTTCCAGCTGATAGGAATGCCAGGCGGTGTCGACCTTGAGGATGCGGATGAAGGTGTTCGGGTGGTCCTGTTCGAACTGCGCCACGAAGGCGTGCAGCGTGTCGTAATCGCCCGAAATGGTGGTCGATCCGGGGCCGTTGACAGCCGCGATGTTGATCTTGCCGCTTTCCGGCAGCAGCGGTTCGATGTCTTCGGGGTCCAGGCCCACGGCCGCCATCGCGCCCTTCTGGCCCAGTTGGTCGCGGATCGCGCCGCGCTTGGACAGGAACTTGGCCGCGCCGGCCAGTGACAGGCCGCCGGCGGTATAGGCCGCGCAGGCTTCACCGATCGAATGGCCGACGACCATGTCGGGTTCCACGCCCCAGGATTTCCACACGGCGACAAGGCCATGCTGAATCGCGAACAGCGCGGGCTGGGTGACGGTGGTGTCGTCGATGTTGCTGTCGGCTTCGTCCTTCAGCAGCTCTTCCATGATCGACCAGCCGGCCGACTTCACGAATTCGGCGTCGTATTCCACGACCGCGTCGCGGAAGGCGGCGTTGTCTTCCATCAGCTGACGCGCCATGCCCCACCACTGGGACCCCTGGCCGGCATACATGAAGGCCACCTTCTTGCCGGCTGCCGCCTGACCCTGGTAGACATTGCCCGGATCCTCGGCATCCGCGTCGGTGCCGGCGACAAAGTCGAGGCCCTTCAGCAGCTCGTCCTTGTCCTTGGCGACAATCGCCGCGCGGTAGGCGTGGTGGTTGCGGTTGGATGCCAGGGCTGCGGCGACTTCGCCAATGTCCGTTCCGGCCAGTTTGCCCTCGCGCAGGGATTCGGCCAGCTTGGCGGCCACGTCCTTGACGACAGCTTCGGTCCGGGCCGAGATCGGGAAGATGCGCGGCGCGTCTTCGGCCGGCAGTTCGACCGGCTTGCGCCAGACGCCTTCCACCGGCTTTGTTTCCGCGGTGCCCAGCAGGGCCGAGGCATTGGCGCCACCGAACCCGAAGGAATTCACGATGCCGCGGCGCTTGCCGTCGACTTCGGGGAAGTCCGTCATTTCCAACGGAATTTCCATGTTCAGCGCATCCATCGGGATCCGCGGGTTGGGCTTTTCGAAACCGATCTGCGCCGGGATCTTGCCCTTGTGGATGGCCAGCGCCAGCTTGATCAGGCCGTTGACGCCGGCACCGGATTCCAGGTGGCCGATGTTGGGCTTGACCGAGCCGATCAGAAGGCGGCCGTTGGTCTTGGGCTGGCCGACCACGCGGCCGATGGCGCCCGCTTCGATCGGGTCGCCGATGGGCGTGCCGGTGCCGTGCGCCTCGACATAGCCGATCTCGTTCGGGCCGACGCCGGCGCCCTGCATGAGCGACTGCATCATCTTGATCTGGCTGGCCTGGTTCGGCGCCGTGATGGTCGAGGTAAAGCCGTCCTGGTTGGCCCAGCTTTCCTCGATCACCGCGTAGATCCGATCGCCATCGGCCAGCGCGCGATCATAGGGCTTCAGCACGACGGTGCCGATGCCTTCGCCACGGACAAATCCGTTGGCGTCGGCGTCGAAGGTGCGCAGCGTGCCCGTGGGCGACAGCATGCCCGCCTTCGAGAAGGCGACGAAGGTCGACGGCGCCAGCATGAAGTTCACGCCGGTGACAAGGCAGTAATCGGCCTGGTCGTTGCGCAGGTTCAGGATCGCCTGGTTCAGCGCGGTCAGCGAGGACGAACAGGCCGTATCGACGGAATAGGATGGGCCGTTCAGGTTCAGACGGTGCGAGACGCGGTTCGAGATAATGCAATGCGCCAGCGCCGTGCCGCCGAAGGCATCAAAGCCCGAGCGGCGTTTTTCCTGCACTTCGCGGTAATCCACCGACTGCACACCGACAAAAACGCCGGTGCGCGCCTTGGAATATTCTTCCCACGGAATGCCGGAATCCTCGATCGCCTCGTAGGACGTCATCAGCGTGTTGCGCTGCTGCGGGTCCATCGAGGTGGCTTCGCGCGGCGAAATGCCGAAGAAGCCGGGGTCGAAGCTTTTGACATCGTCCAGAAAACCCGCCCACTTGGTCTGGGACCGGGACAGGGCGTTCGGGTCGCTGTCGTAGAAATGTTCAACGCTCCAGCGATCCGCGGGAACTTCGCGGATACCACAGCGTTTCTCCTCCAGCAATTTCCAGTAGGAATCCGGTCCGGTGACACCACCGGGCAGACGACAGGCAATACCAACAACGGCAATTTTTTTAGAGTTCGTATTTGTTGAACCCACAACACTTGATGAATCGAGCATTTAGCTACCTATTCTTATCAATGTACAACTGTTGGACCGCGATCGGGATTATCTTGGATGAGCATTTTTTTGCCCAACCGGGTCCGGAAACGCCTTGAATATGCTGCCCCGGCAGCACCCACGCAAGGATCGTTTGGACGCATTTCGCGGTTTTCGGCCCTGAAGGTCACGTTGCGTCACGGTTGGTGCCGCCACGGCACAACTTTTCAACCTAAAGCTGATCAAATGCGCGCTCTGAGTGCGGGTTTGTGCAAAAAATAACAGTTGCCGTCGAATCACGGACACAATCTTCGACGAACCTGACCGTTCGCGACTAAATCGGTCTTGGGGAAGGGCGCCACCGTTTTCCGCACTCAACCTGCGGGCGTTCGAAAAACCATGATTTTACGGCCTGCCAGGATCGGAAAATACCCCGATCTTTCTGCAGGTGCGAAAAACCTGCTGCCGATCATCGCAAAATACACGATGACCGGCGATGCGATGGGCGGCCCCCGGTCAGAACCTGTACAGCGCGCGCACGTGCAGCGTGTTGAACGACACGTCGTTTCCGTTTGCGCCGAAATCATTGAACTGGTGGAACTGGTATTCACCGCCCAGGATCCAGTTCTCGGTCACCTGGTAATCATAGCCGACGCCGGCCGAAACGCCCGGATCGTCGAACGACAGATCCGTCAGGCCGGACTCGCCATCGAAATTGGTATACACCACACCGACCGAGATATAGCCCAGACCGCGCCCGAAATCCCGGCCCGCGCGGGCCTTGATCCGGGCGATCCCGTCGAATGACCCCGAACCGGTGGGTTCGCTGTAGGACAGGTCGGCAAAGTCGTACTGGACTTCGATACCGCCTACCCAGTCGCCGTAGTCGCGCATGTAGCCGGCCATGACACCACCGACCACGCCGTCGGTGTCGAAGGAATCCGGCGTCGTCACGCTGTCGAGGTCGAACTCGCCATATGAATACCCCAGCTGCGCACCCGCGTACCAACCGGTCCAGTCACCCGCCATTGCGGCGGTAGAGGTGGACAGGGCGATCGCCGCGGAACCAAGCAGAACACGTTTCATGAAGATACCTCACAACTGCACAGTCTGATCAGCCGGACGGCCAATCCGTCTTCGGCATCAAATACCAAACCATTGCAGCACCCCCCCGGTTCCGTCGCAACGCCGCTGTATTTTCGGCCTGGTTTCGGGTCGGCAGCGGCTTGCCGAGACCGCGCGTTCCATCGCGGGCCCGGGCCGTTGTGCGGCTGTCGGCCCCGGTGCAGGTGACGGGTGCAGTGGCGCCAAACGACTCGGCTTGCAGCATCGTATCTGTCTGCGGTCAAACCGACTTCCCTGTTTGGTCCGGCTTCGGACACCGAACCGGGGCCGTGCAAACTGGCCGGACAGGGTTTCATGTAAAGATCCAGATGGGCACGGCGCCCCCCGACCAGCCATTTTTCGCCGCAACCGGCAGAGTTCCGCCCGTCACGGCAATCGCCTCAGACGGACACCGCTTCCAGCATCGCCTCGCGGCCGACCTCTTCCTTGGCGCCGCTCAGCACGACCGATCCGCGCCGCAGCGCATAGAACCGGTCGGCCAGACCATAGGCAAAGTCGAAATACTGTTCGACCAGCAGGATTGCCATATCTCCCTGATCGCGCAGGTATTCGATGACCCGCCCGATCTGCTGGATGATGTTGGGCTGAATGCCCTCGGTGGGTTCATCCAGCAACAGAAGCTTGGGCCGGATGATCAGGGCGCGGCCGATGGCCAGTTGCTGCTGCTGCCCGCCCGACAGGTCCCCGCCGCGCCGGTTCTGCATTTCCTTCAGCACCGGGAACAGCTCATAGATATGGTCGGGCACGACATGTTGATCCTTGGGCAGGCAGCCGAACCCGCTTTCCAGGTTCTCGCGCACCGTCATCAGCGGAAAGATCTCTCGCCCCTGCGGCACATAGGCGATGCCCTTGCGCGCCAGCACATGGCTGGGCACCACGTTCAGCACCTCTCCATCCAGCGCGATCGACCCGCCGGATCGCGGATGCACGCCCGCGATGGCCTTCAGAAGCGATGTCTTTCCGACCCCGTTCGTCCCCATCAGGCAGGTGATCTGGCCGGCTTCCGCCTCCATGCTCACATCGTACAGGATCTGGCTTTGGCCGTAGTGCAGGGTCAGGTTCTTGACGTTCAGCATGTGTCTAGCGCCCCAGGTAGACGTCGATGACGTCCTGGTTTGAAGTGACGTGATCCAGGCTGCCCTCGGCCAGGACAGACCCTTCGTGCAGCACGGTCACCTTGCAATTCAGTTTCCGGACGAAATCCATGTCGTGTTCCACCACCACGACGGCCCGGGTCCTGGCGGCTTCCTTCAGGATCTCGGTCGTGTGGTCGCGTTCCTCGGGCGACATGCCGGCGGCAGGTTCGTCCACCAGCAAAAGCTGCGGATCCTGGGCTAGCAACATGCCGATCTCCAGCCATTGCTTCTGCCCGTGCGACAGCTCGCCCGATGTGCGCGACAGCTGATCGGCCAGCCCGATCTCCTGTGCCAGCGCACGGATCCGGTCGGTATCGTCCGAAGTGCGCTTGTAGAACAGCACCGACCATGGCTTGCGGTCGTTCTTCAGCGCCATTGCCAGGTTGTCCTCGACCGACTGGTCCTCGAAGACGGTGGGCCGCTGGAATTTCCGCCCCACCCCGGCCTGCGCGATATCGCTTTCCCGCATCGACAGCAGCGACACGTACCGGTCGCCCCAGATCACGCGGCCCTCGTCGGGCCGGGTCTTGCCGGTGACGATATCCATGAACGTGGTCTTGCCCGCACCATTGGGCCCGATGATCGCCCGCAGCTCGGCCTTGCCGATCTGAAAGCTCAGGTTGTTGATCGCCTTGAACCCGTCAAAGCTGACCGACACGCCCGACACTTCCAGCAGGGTGTTCTCGCTCATTGCTCGACCCCCCGCTTGGATCCCTTGTCGGGCCCGTAATCGGCCCCGTGCCGGTCGTCATGCTTGGGCTTCGTGATCAGGTCGATCAGCCCGCCCAGCCCCTTCGGCGCCCAAAGCGTGACCAGCACGAACCCCAGCCCCAGCAGCACCAGCCACCATTCGGTCCATTCGATCGTGTAAAACCCGAGGTTGATGTTGGGCGCGGCCCCCCCGGTGAACCAGCTCGACAAAAGCGAGACCACAAAGGCCCCCATGACCGCCCCGTACAGCCGCCCGCGCCCGCCGATGGCGACCCAGACCGCCAGGTAGATCGACGCGATGGGCGCGATTTCGGCGGGGTTGATGATGCCCGCCTGCGGGTAATAGAGCGCGCCGGCGATGCCGCAGATCACGGCCGTCAGGGTGAAGACGAACAGCTTGTAGCCCTCGACCGAATAGCCCAGGAACCGCACCCGTGCCTCGTCATCCCGGATCCCCCGGATCACGTTGCCGAACTTGCCCGACACCACGAAGGCGCCCGCCAGGTAGGTCAGCGCCAGCGCCGCCGCCGATCCCCAGAAGAACCACAGCGAAACCACATCCTGCCCCCGCCCCTCGATCCCGGGAATGTTCTGCAGCCCAGACAGCCCGTTGTTGCCGCGCAACCCGCTGTCGTTCTGGAACAGGTACAGCGACAGCGCCAGCGTCATCGCCTGTGTCAGGATCGACAGGTAGACGCCCGTGACCCGGGACCGGAACGCCAGCCAGCCGAACACCAGCGCCAGAAGCCCCGGCACCAGCACGACCAGCAGCAGCTGCATCGGCAGCGAACCTGCGAAATGCCAGATCGGGGGAAACTCGCTGCCCCCCACGACGCCAAAGATCTGCGACGCGATGGCATTGGACAGCTCGTCCGGCGTCGGCGGCAATGCCGCCTGCGCCAGCGACCCGGCCACGATCGCCTCGGTGCGCGCATACATCAGCCACATGCCGATCATGTAGCCGCCCAGCCCGAAGAACGCGAAATGCCCCAGCGACAGGATCCCGGTGTAGCCCCAGACGATATCCATCGCCACGGCCGCCATCGCCAGGCACAGCGTCTTGCCCAGCGTCTTGACGAACGAGGTCGAGATATACCCAGCCCCCGCCGCCTCGGACCCGAAGGTCACCAGCAGGGTGAACAGCCCCAGGATCACCAGGAACACCAGCACCGAAGGGTTCTGCCTCAGCAACGATTGTTTCATGCCACCCTCCCCCCGGCCCGCGCCGACGACCTGTCTTCTTCTTGGCCCAAATACCCTCGGGGGAGTCCGCCTCCGGCGGACGGGGGCAGCGCCCCCTTGTCAAAGCCTGCGATCATCATGCCTCCGCCGCCCGGCCCTTGAGCGCGATGATCCCGCGCGGCCGGAACTGGATGAAGATGATGATGAAGACGATCATGTAGGTCTGCGCCGCCAGCGTGTTGGACGGGTTGAACCATTCGATCCCCTTCTGCAGGAACCCGATCAGCGTCGCGCCCAGCAGCGTGCCCCAGATGTTGCCGACGCCGCCCACGACCACGGTCATGAAGCTCTGCACGATATAGGCCTGCCCCATCTCGGACGTCACCTGCGCGTAAAGCCCGATCGCCACCCCGGCGATCCCGGCAATCCCGGAGCCAAGGCCAAAGGTCAGCATGTTGATCCGGTCCGGGTTGATCCCCATCGACGACGCCATGCGCGGGTTCTGCGTGACCGCGCGCACTTCCAGACCCAGCCGGGTGCGGTTCAGGATCAGCAGCAGCAGCACCAGGAAGATCATCGCCAGAACGAAGATCGCGATGCGGATATAACTGATCCCCACCACGTCGTTCAGCACCCAGGCCCCGTCCAGCCAGCCCGGCGACGTCAGCGGCCGCGCCTGCGTGCCAAAGATGTTCTTGGCGATCTGCTGCAGCGCGATGGAAATCCCGAAGGTCGCCAGAAGCGTCTCGAGAGGGCGGGAATACAGATGCCGGATCACCAGCCGCTCCATCGCCACGCCGGCGGCGAAGGTCACGGCAAAGGCCAGCGGGATCGCCACGATGATCGACACCGTGTTGTTGGGGATGATCTGCTGGACCACGTAGCCGGTATAGGCGCCCATCATGATGAATTCGCCATGGGCCATGTTGATCACCCGCATCACCCCGAAGGTGATGGCCAGGCCAATCGCCGCCAGGAAGTAGATCGAGGCCAGCGACAGCCCGTCCAGCGCAAGGTCCAGGACCTGGTTCACGCCCACCCGCGTCGAAATCGACGACAGCGCGTTCCTGGCCGCCGTCGTGACCTCGGGATCGGCCTCGCGGTAGACCGCGACGAACGCCACATCCTCGACGACCGAGGCATGGGTCGCGCCCGGCGTCCAGGCGGGCACGTCTCCGGCGGCGGCAAGCTTTTCATAGGCCGCGTCCCGCGCGGCCTGGGTATCCAGACCGGCAACCGGAATGCCGGCGACAGCGCCGTCCACGATATGCGCCTCGATCGCGGCCTTGCGGGTGGCGATATCGGGAATGGGTTGGGTCAGGCCGGCATCGACCATCATGTCATAGGCGGCGTCGATGCTCAGCTCGGGCGATCCCGGCGACACGGGACCGGCGACATTGGCCCCCGCCGGAACGGCCGAGGCCAGCATTGGCGTGGTCGCCAAAAGCGGGTTCAGCGCGCCGCGCGTTTCCAGCGAAATCGCGGTCGACAGATCGCCGATCGCCTCGACCCGCAGGGCGGTATCCGTCCCGAACGACGCCGTCAGCAGCCGTTCCAGTTCGATCTTGCGGGCCTTGATGCCCGGATCCGGCTCGTCCTCGATCGAGGCGCGCAGCGGGGCCAGGTGGCTTTCCTCGGCATCGCGCTGGATGGCCTGCAGGGCGGCCAGCCGGCGGTCGGGGTCCGGATCCTGCAGCTGGAACTGCACCAGCGCCGCCGCGATCACGGCCCGCACCCCGGAATTCGGGCGCAATTGGTCCATGTCGCCCTTGGGCTTCTCGCCGACGACCTCGCCGGTCGAGATGTCGATCAGGCGAAGCGCGTCGCCTTCCCCCTCTTCGACGAAATAGAAAAGCCGGGTTTCCTCATCCTGCCAGAGGTCGCGCGCTTCCCATTTCTCAAGGAATCGCTGCACGCCCGGCTTTTCCGAGGCGATGATGTCGGCAAGCACCGGTTCGACGGTCCGGCGCGACGCCTTCTCGATGTCGGGCCGGTGTTCTTGAAGGACGTCCTGCAGTGTCTGGGCCGACGCGGCAGCGCAAGAAATTGCGAGAAGCAGGCAGGTGATCAGAAATCTGAACATGAAGTATGGACGCCCCCGAAGACTTGAACGGCGAGGCGACCGAAGCCGCCCCGCCTTGTGTGTCAGTAGTTGGACTTCAGCTGGACGCAGGACTCGGTCTCGGTGTTGTACATGCCGCAGCCGAGGTCTTTCCAATCCGACTTCAGGACAGCCGATTCCGGCAGGAAGTCGGTCCAGGCGTCGCCCGGGACTTCCTCGGTCTGGCTGATGATGTCGAACTGGCCGTCGGCCTGGATCTCGCCGATCAGCACCGGCTTGGCCAGGTGGTGGTTCGGCAGCATCGTGGCGGTCCCGCCCGTCAGGTTCGGGACTTCCATGCCGATGATCGCATCCGACACGGCATCCACGTCGGTGGTGCCCGAGGCTTCGACGGCCTTGGCCCAAAGTTCAAAGCCGATGACGGTGGCTTCCATCGGGTCGTTGGTCACGCGCTCGTCGCCCATGCGGTCCTTCCACTTGGCGACGAATTCGTCGTTCAGCTCGCTGTCGGCCGACTGGAAGTAGTTCCAGGCCGCCAGGTGGCCGACCAGGTTGGTGGTATCGAGGCCCGAAAGCTCTTCTTCACCGACCGAAAACGCCACGACAGGGATGTCGTCCGCCGACACGCCGGCCGCCGCCAGTTCCTTGTAGAAGCCGATGTTTGCGTCGCCGTTGATGGTGGAAATCACGCCGACCTTCTTGCCGTCGGCCCCAAGCGCCACGACGTCGGCCACGATCTTGGACCAGTCGGAATGGCCGAAGGGCGTGTAGTTGACGAAGATGTCTTCCTTCGGGATGCCCTTGTCGATCAGGTAGCTTTCAAGGATGTTGTTCGTGGTGCGCGGATAGACGTAGTCGGTGCCGAGCAGGGCGAATTTCTCGACGCCCAGTTCGTCCAGGAAGTAATCCGTGGCCGGGATCGCCTGCTGGTTCGGCGCGGCGCCGGTGTAGAACACGTTCTTGGAGCTTTCCTCGCCCTCGTACTGGACCGGGTAGAAAAGCAGGCCGTTCAGTTCCTCGATCACCGGCAGCACGGATTTGCGGCTGACCGAGGTCCAGCAGCCAAAGATCACGTCGACGCCTTGCACGGTCAGCAGCTCGCGCGCCTTTTCGGCGAACAGCGGCCAGTCCGACGCCGGGTCGACCACGACGGCTTCCAGTTTCTTGCCCAGCAGACCGCCCTTGGCGTTCTGCTCGTCGATCATCATCAGGACGGTGTCCTTCAGCGTCGTCTCCGAGATGGCCATGGTGCCGGACAGCGAATGCAGCACGCCGACCTTGATCGTGTCGTCCTGTGCCAGCGCCGGGATGGCGGCTGTGGCCACGGCAGCGCCAAGAAGAGTGGTTCTTAGAAAGGTCATCTGTTCCTCCGTGCAGGGCAACAGAGCGGGCACGACAAGCCCTGCCGTTGCCGGCATGCCTGGTCACGTCCGTCGTCCCCGCAACTTATCGTTGCACTTGCGCTTTGCCGAAGTCGGGTTGGCGTTCGATCGGCTGCCGCGCGCCCCACTGCCTGCGGACGAACCGCACAACTTGGGATGTAACGACAAAGCCGCCATGCACGGGCGCGCTCAATAAATGAGCGCGTGCGCCGGAGGTGGCCGGATAACATTGGCGTAATTTTAAGCAGGCACGCCGCAAAGCGCCCAATTTCAGATCGAAAAACCAACGGATCGGCGGCTTATCGCCCAGCAGCCGGGCTACATGACGGCCTTGTGACAGCATAGCGCCCCGCTTCGGGCTGCAGACACGGGCACACGCGAGAAATGATCCGTTGGCAGCGACCGCAATGCGTGCGCCGACTGCACCGCACCATGTTTCACTGAACGTCACGTTTCCGCCCCAGCGCCGACATCGCCGGCATCGTCGTCGGGCCGCGAAACGGGTCAGGCTGTCCTTGGCTGCAGCGCCGCCGGTTCGGCGTCGCAATACCAGACCCGCGCGGCGGCGTCCGCCTGTGGCGGGACGACCTCCTGGATCAGGTCCTGCGCGCGGATCCCGTGTTCCTGTGCGCCCAGCAGCGTGACGGCGCGCGATCCCGCCTCCACCCCCATGTGCACCGCCGTCGCGGGCGGCAGGCCATGCAGCCAGCCCGACAGGAACGCCCCGGCAAAGGCATCCCCCGCCCCTGTTTCGTCCAGAATGGTCACAGCAGGCGCCGGCAGGCGGCAGGTCAGGTCACCGTTCAGGAACAGCACCGCGCCCCCGCTGCCAAGCGTCAGGACCACGATGGGACACAGCGCCCCCGCCCCGGCCGCGACCCGGGCCAGCATGTCGGCGTCGTCGCGGGCCTGGCCGTAAAGCACTTCGGCCGCTTCGGCGTTCAGGATCGTCAGACCGAAAAGCCCGACGTAGCGCCGCCAGGCCCCGGGATCGTCGGCCGCCACGGCGCCGTTGACCTGGGTCACCAGCTGCGCCCGAGAGGGCATGGCGGCGATGGCATCGGCCAGACCGGCCACCTGTTCGCCCTGTACGAAGATGGCGAAGCGCGTGGTCAGCGCCAGGGCGCGCGAGGCCGCGGCCCTGAAGGCCGGCACCGATACCTGCAGCGGCTCGTTGAGGATCGTCCTCAGCCCATCGGCCTGCAACAGGATCACGGCCCGCGACAGGCTGGCATCGGGCACCCGCGATTCCGGCGCCAGCGCGACCCGGCGGGACGCCAGCGTCGCCGTCGCCCAGTCGCTTTCGGCATCGTTACCCAGGACGCTCAGCACTTCGACGGCCAGGTCAAGCGGCGCGCCCAGTCCGGCGGCGGTGACCGCGACATTGGCGGCCCGGCCGCCCAGTTTGCGGCTGATGGCCTGCGCCAGCATGCGTTCGCCGCCATGGGGCGTGCGTTCGACCTGGGCGATATCGTCGGAACAGACGTAGCCCACGGACAACAGCCGCGGCGCATCGTTGGGCACCGCCGGCACCGCGCGGCCGCGCCGCCCGATCAGCGCCTGGGCGGTGACGTCGGGCACGTATCCCAGCTTGGCGATGGCGTCTTCCACGGCGGCCCGCGTCGCCGCGCGCACCGGGCGCTGCCCGGTCAGCACGTTCGACACCGTCCCCACGGACACGCCTGCGGCCTCGGCCACGTCGCGGATCGTGGCTCGGCGGGTCATCGGGCGCCTCGGGCCGGGGTGGCCGGACAAAGGATCGGCATGACGGCCCTCCTGCTGCGGAAGCACGAAACTAGTCCGCAAAGGGCGCTATCGTCAAGAATTCGAAACGGTTTTCACAGCCTTGGCCGGGGCCAGCGCCCCCAACGTCATCACCGCCTGGCGCCCCGCATCGGCGGCCCGCCCGACGGCGTTTTCCAGCGACGCGCCCCGGTCCAGCGCCGCACACAGCACGCCGACAAAGGCATCCCCCGCCCCGGTGGTATCCACCGGTTCGACCGCGCGCACCGGCTGTTCCCCGAAGGTGCCATCGGCGCGCGCATAGCGGATGGTATCACCGCCCAGGGTCACCACCACGGCGCCCCCCAGCCGCGCAGCCACCTGGGGCAATTCTCCCGGCGCGATCCCGATGCCCAGAACCTGCGCCTCGATGCGGTTCACCACCAGCACGTCGACCTTGCCCAGCAGCGGATCCAGCGTGCAGCGCACCGGCGCCGGGTTCAGCACGGTCGTCACCCCCGCCGCACGGGCTGCGCCCAGGGCGGCGACGGTCGTGGCTTCGGTCAGGTTGCCCTGCATCGCCAGCACATGGCCCGGCCCCGCGCCCTGCAAAGCCGCGATCGCCTCGGCCGGTGTGACCGAGTTGGCGCAATCGGCCGTGCTGACGATCATGTTCTCACCATTGTCCGCCACCCAGATCGAACTTTCGTCGGTGGCAAGCGCGGGCCGGATCCAGGCCGCCAGCAGCAGCCCGTCTTCGGCACCCAGCGCGCCCCGCAGGTGGTCCGCCAGCCAATCCTGTCCGATCGGCACATGCAGAACCACCTGCGCCCCCGCCCGCGCCGCCGCGACGGCCTGGTTCAGGCCCTTGCCACCCGGACCGATGTGGCGTTCGGTACACAGGAATGTTTCCCCCGGATCGGGAAAGCGCGCGACGCGATAGGTCAGGTCCAGCGTCGCGTTGCCGATCACGACAACACTCATCGTGCGCGGTCCGCCTCGGCTGCGAAAACGGCGACGCGGTCGGGGTCGACCGGGTTCCACCAGACGCCGTCGCGCTTCAGCGAGCTTGCGACGATGACACCATCGGCCACCGACAGGATCTCGCCGATATTGGCCGGGGTGACGCCGCTGCCAACCACGACGGGCACGCTGGCCGCGTCCTTGATGGTGCGCAGCTCCTGCCCCGTCGCGGCGTCGCCGGTGCGCTGGCCGGTCGCGATGCAGACATCGCTGTCAAAGAATTCCACGTCGCGCACCATTTCCTCGATCGACCGGTCGGCGACGATGGCATGGGCCCCGTGCTTGACGTGGACATCGGTGAAGATCCGCAAGTCAGTGGCGCGCAGCATCGCCCGGTAGCGCGACGCGCGGCCCGCCTTGCCTTCCATGAAGCCTTCGTTGGCGACATAGGCATTGGCCCACTGGTTCACGCGAAAGAACTTCGCGCCCGACGCCTTGCACACGGCAATGGCGGTTTCGGCGTCGTTGGCCAGCACGTTGACGCCGGTGGCCAGGCCCACGGCCCTTTGCACCCGGTCGGTCATCACCGCCATGGCGGCGGCGGTCTCGGGCCCGATCTCGGACGGCTTGGCAAAGGGAATGTCGCCGTGGTTTTCCACGATCAGCCCGTCGAACCCGCCGGCGGCATAGCGTTCGGCCTCGGCCACGGCATAGGCATAGATGTCTTCGACAGGCATGCCGTCGTAATGCGGCGCGCCGGGCAGCGGCAGCGAATGGATCACGCCGATCAACGCCTTGGTGCGCCCGAAAAGCTCGGTCATCGCATCGGGTTTCTGACGGAAAACGGGTTGAGCGGCCATCGGGCTGTTTCCATTCTTGCATTGGCTCGGCGTCGCGTCGCCGGGCCGGAGGGATCAAAATGCCGGCCGCCTTGCGGGCGACCGGCGTCTGGCTTGGCCTTGTCAGGCCGGGTTATTCGAAGCCGGCGCCGCCCAGGCGGAAGGCGCCGTCGGGCTGCTGATCGAAGACGAAGTTCGGCGCGGCGGCCTGCAGGGTGCTGTCGAAATGCATGAACAGCATCGGCGCATCTTCCGCCAACTGAGCCTGCGCCTTCTGGTACAGGTCCGCCCGGGCCGATTGATCGACCGTGACGCGCGCCTGCTTCAGCATGCCGTCCACATCCGCGTTCTCGTAGCCGGGAAAGTTGTTCGGCCCGTCGATGGTGAAGTAGTTGTACATGTTGCCATCCGGATCCGGCCGGCCCGACCAGGGCGACCAGGACATATCGAAGTCCTTGTTGCGCAGCACCACGATCAGGCTGGCGCCATCGATCTGCTTGATGGTCGGCGCGAACCCGGCCTCGGACGCCTGCGCCTGGATGATCTCGGCCATGCGGATCAGCGAGGGAGAGTTGATGACCGTGATCTCGAAGGGCACCGGATCGGTATACCCGGCCTCGGCCAGCATCGCCTTGGCGCCTTCGGGGTCATAGGGATAGGGGTCGAAACCGGCGTCATAGGCCCAGGCCTGCGACGGCGGGATCGGGCCGCTGGACACGGAACCGGTATCAAAGAACACGACCTTCTGCGTCACTGCCGGATCGACCGCCATCTGCAGCGCCTTGCGCACCGCGGGATCGTCGAAGGGTTCGGCCGTCACGTTCAGCGAAAAGGCGTTGAAGCCCAGGCCGCCCTTTTCATGCACGGCAACCGAAGTATCCGCTTTCAAGGCCGCCACGTTCTGTGCCGGTATCGTGTCCATCAGCTGGATCGTGCCGGATTTCAGGTTGGCCAGGCGCACGGTTTCGTCCGGGATCGGGCGCAGGGTGACGGTATCCAGCAGGGGCTGGCCGTCCTTCCAGTAGCCGTCGAACTTTTCCAGCTTCAGTTCCGAATTCTTGGTCCAGGACACCACCTTGAACGGCCCGGCCCCCACGGCGGAGGTGGCGAAATCGTCGCCCATCTTTTCGACTGCCGTCGGCGACACCATCAGGCCCGCGCGGTTGGTCAGCACGCTGAGGAACGGCGCATAAGGTTCCTTGAAGGTGATGCGGAAGGTCAGCGGGCCGGTGACTTCGACCTTGTCGATCGGGCCCAGGTCGTTGCCGCGGGGCGAACCGATCTCGGGGTCCATCATGCGGTCGAAATTCCACTTTACCGCCTCGGCGTCCAGCGCCGTTCCGTCGTGGAAGGTCAGCCCGTCGCGCAGGGTGAAATCGTAGGTCTTGTCGTCGACGATGTCGTAGGACGCCATGCCCGGTTCGATTTCCAGGTCCGAATTGATCTGCAGCAGCGGCTCGAAGATCAGGTACTGGGCGTAGATCTCGAAGAACGAGCCCATGAAGGCGGGGTCCAGAGTGACCGGATCCGACACGACGCCGATCGACAGATCGCCCCCGGCCTGTTGCGCGTCCACCATGGGCGCAAATCCCAGCATCGCCGTGATCGCCAGGGCCGCGGTGCTTTTGCGGAAGTTCAGCATCATCTTCTCCATGTCAGGTGTCTTTTGTTGTTGCAGACAGCCAACCACGCCTAGTGAAACGTTTCAATACTGAATTTAATCGTTCAACTCGCCTATTTCGCCTTCAAAGCGTCCCCGAACGCCGTGATCCGGCGCAGCCGTTCGGCGCTGTCGATCCGCGCGTTGCCATCCCCGCCACGCGCCGCGCCAATCCTTGGAACGGCTGACAAAAGCGCGCGCGTGTAATCGTGCGCGGGCGCACGGAACAGCGCTTCGGTGGGACCCATTTCGACGATCCGGCCGCGGTACATGACAGCCACCACGTCGGCGATGCGCCGGACAAGGGCCAGGTCATGGGCGATGAAAAGTTGGGCAAGGTTGCGGCGCGCCTTGAGCCCTTCGAGCAGGTTGATGATCTGCGCCTGCACCGAAACGTCCAGCGCGCTGACCGGTTCGTCGCAGATCAGCAGGTCGGGTTCCACCGACAGCGCACGAGCGATCCCGATTCGCTGCCTCTGCCCGCCCGAGAATTCATGGGGATAGCGGTCCAGCGCCTCCGGCCCGATGCCCACCTCGTCCAGCAGGTCCGCCGCCCGCTCCCGCGCCGCCCGGTCCGTCCGGGCCAGCCCGTGCAGCCGCAAGGGCCGCGTCATCGACACGCCGATCCTGTGGCGCGGGTTCAGCGAAGCCATCGGATCCTGGAACACCATCTGAACCCGCCGGCGCAGCTTGCGCCGGTCGGCGGCGCCAAAGGACCGCACGTCGCGGCCCTCCAGCAGGACTTCCCCGGCGTCGGCCTCGATCAGGCGGTTGATCAGCCGTCCGGTGGTGGATTTGCCCGACCCGCTTTCGCCGACCAGCGCAACGGTTTCCCCATGGCGGACGGTCAGCGACACGTCATCGACGGCGCGCACCCTGGTGCCGCCCAGGCCGCCGCCAAAGGTCTTCACCAGCCCCCGGGCTTCCAGCAATGGTGTATCTGTCATGGGCTCACCACCGGCAGTCTGGCGCAGGCGACCCGGTGATCCGCGGCCACCTGCACAAATTCCGGGCGCTTTTGCGTGCACTCCGGCCCGACAAAGGGGCAACGCGGCGCGAAACGGCAGCCGTCGGGCATCGCATCGGGCGCGGGCACCGCACCGGGGATCGCCACCAGCGCCATATCGGGGCGGTCGAGGTCGGGCATCGAACCCAGCAGACCGATCGTATAGGGATGCTCCGGCGCGGCGAAGACCTGTGCGCAGGGACCGGTTTCGACGATGCGCCCGGCGTAGATCACGGCGACATCGTCGGCGATCTGGGACACGACGCTCAGGTCGTGGCTGATGAACAGCACCGCCGCCCCGGTTTCCCGCCGCATCCGGTCGATCAGCTGCAGAATCTGCGCCTGGATCGTCACGTCCAGCGCCGTCGTCGGTTCGTCGGCGATCAACAGGTCCGGCCCACAGGCCAGCGCCATGGCGATCCCGACCCGCTGGCGCATGCCGCCCGACAGCTGATGCGGATAGGACCGCGCCCGGCGCTTCGGATCCGGCACGCCGACCGCATCCAGCATGTCCACCGCCTCGGCCCAGGCGGCCCGCCGCGACAGGTCCTTGTGGCGGATCAGCGCCTCGGCGATCTGCCATCCGACCCGGTGCACCGGGTTCAGCGACATCAGCGGATCCTGGAACACCATCGACGCCACGGCCCCGCGCAGCGGCCGCCAGTCGCGGTCCGACAAGTTGGTCACGTCGCGCCCGGCCAGCCGGATCGTTCCGCCGGAAATCCGCGCCCCGCCCATCTGCAAAAGCCCGTTCAGGGCCATGCCGGTCAGCGACTTGCCCGACCCGGATTCGCCGACCAGGCCCAGCACCCGGCCGCGTGGAATCGCAAAGGACACATCATCGACAATCCGCCGGAATCCCTGTCCGGCGGGCACGTCTATACACAGCCCGTCGACCGCGACAGCGGGGTCCGCGGTCGCGAAAGAAGGGACGGAGGAAGGTTTGACATCGTCGTACATTGCGGCAATAGTTTCCAAATTAAACGTTTCAATCAAGCGAAATCGCCGAAAATCCGCAATCGGGAGCGATCCATGCGATACTTGGCCATTCGGCTTCTGGCCATGGTGCCCATCCTTTTCGGCATCTCGGTGCTGACCTTCCTGATGGTCCAGCTGGTGCCCGGCGACCCGATCGTCTCGATGCTGGGGCTCGAGGCCACGGACCAGGCAATCGACACCCTGCGCGCCCGCTACGGGCTGGATCAGCCGCTGCCGGTTCAGTACTTTGCCTGGCTCGGCCAGCTGTTCCAGGGCAACCTTGGCCGGTCGATCCAGACCGGGCGCCCGGTGCTTGCCATGCTGGGCGACGCGATCTGGCCGACGATGCAACTGGCCGGCGCCGCCATCGTCGTATCGCTGGTCATCGCCATTCCGGCCGGCATCCTGTCGGCGGTCAAACGCAACTCTCCGCTGGATTTCCTGTCGTCGCTGATCGCGCTGTTCGGCCTGTCGGTGCCCAGCTTCTGGCTGGGGATCATGCTGATCCTGACGCTGTCGGTGTCCTTTCCGATCTTCCCCGCGTCGGGTTACGTGCCCGTCTTCGAAGACCCCTGGGCCCACCTGAAAACGCTGGTCCTGCCCGCCATCACGCTGGGCACGTCGCTGGCCGCGGCCACCATGCGGATGACCCGGTCCGCCATGCTGGAAGTGCTGGGTCAGGATTACGTGCGCACCGCCTGGGCCAAGGGGCTGGGGCCGCGCGCGGTCATCACCCACCACGCCTTCCGCACCGCGCTGATGCCGGTGGTCACGCTGCTGGGCATCCAGATGGGGCAGGTGCTGGGCGGCGTGGTGATCACCGAAACCGTGTTTTCCTGGCCCGGGATCGGCAAGCTGACGGTCGACGCGATCTTTGCCCGCGACTACCCGGTCGTGCAGGGCGCCGTGCTGATGACGGCGACGATCTTCGTGCTGATCAACCTGGCCACCGACCTGATCTATGCGCTGCTGGACCCGCGCGCGGCGGAAAGCGCATGAATACCGTGACCTCCCCCGCCTCGCGCCCTGCCCTGCTGTCCCGGATCCGGTCCGATCCGCGTTCCGCGCTTGGCTTCACCATCCTGATCATCGTCGTCGTCACCGCGGTCCTGGGGCCGTTCGTCTACCCTTACAGCCCGGTGAAACCCGACTACATGGCCACCCTCGCCGCCCCCAGCGGCGCCCATCCCTTCGGCACCGACGACCTGGGCCGCGACGTGCTGGCGCGCATCATCGCCGGCGCCCGCATCGCGCTTCTGGTCGGCTGCGTCAGCGTCGGCAGCGCCATCGTCGCCGGCACCACCATCGGCATCCTCGCCGGGTTCTACGGCGGTTGGGTCAGCATGATCCTGATGCGCCTGATGGACGTGCTCTTTGCCTTCCCCTCGGTGCTGCTGGCGCTGGGGATCACCGCCGTGCTGGGGCCGTCGCTGACCAACGCGATGCTGGCGATCTCCGTCGTCTACCTGCCGATCTTTGCCCGCCTGGCCCGGGGCCAGACGCTGGTCGTCCGCGATCAGGCCTATGCCGAGGCAGACCGGGCGCTGGGATTTTCCGACCTGTCGATCATGATCCGCGCGATCCTGCCCAATATAATGGCACCGCTGATCGTTCAGGCATCACTGTTGTTCGGGGACGCCATCATCACCGAAAGCTACCTGTCGTTCCTGGGCCTTGGGACCCAGCCGCCACAACCCAGCTGGGGGGCCATGCTGAAGACCGCGATCGGCTTCCTGCAGATGGCCCCGTGGATGGCCTGGTTCCCGGGGCTGGCGATCTTTGTCGTGGTTCTGGGGCTGAACCTGGTGGGCGATGGCTTGCGCGACTGGCTGGACCCGCGCCTGCGCAAGGGCAAATGATCGCTCCAGTCACAGCTCTTGCCCAAAGGATCCCCCGGATGCAGATCAACGACCCCGCCATCGTCGCCGAAATCCGCGACTGCTTTGCCCGCTATGAAACCGCGCTGATGGCCAATGACGTCGACATGCTGAACCACTTCTTCTGGGAGGATCCGCAGGTGCTGCGCTATGGCGAAAACCAATGTCTTTACGGGCACGCGGCCATCGCGGCCTTTCGCCGGTCTGTCAAATCCGTCCCGAACCGCAGCTTGCGCAACACGACGATCATGACCTACGGCACCGATTTCGCCACCGCCAACACCGAATTCGTCCATGACGGCGAAACCAGGCTTGGCCGCCAGACCCAGACCTGGGTGCGCATGCCCGAGGGCTGGCGGATCACGGCGGCCCACGTCTCCTTCTTGGACAAATGCACGGCCTGATCCGATCCGATCCGGCCCGGCCCGGCCCGGCAAGGAATGACCCCGATGATCGACACCTACGAACAGATGGACGCCACCGCGCTGGCCGCCTTGGTCCGCGCCAAAGAGGTGACGGCGGACGAATTGCTGGATACCGCGCTCGATGCGATGTCCGCGAAGAACCCCGGCCTGAACGCCGTGGTCGTGACGTTCCAAGACCACGCCCGCGCCGCCATCGCGCGCGGCCTGCCCGACGGGCCGTTCAAGGGCGTGCCCTTCCTGTTGAAGGACCTCGACGTCACGCTGGCCGGCACGCCGATGCACAATGGATCGGTGTTGTATCCTGAACGCCGCCGGCTGCCCGGCGATGAGCGGCGATGAGCGTCAATTTCCCCGACACCGACGGCTTTCCCGTAGGCGCGCAATTCGCCGCCGCCCTGGGCCGCGAAGACATCCTCTTCCGCCTTGCCGGGCAGATCGAACGCGCCCGGACCTGAACCGATTCCATCCCGAACGGGCGCCGCGCCGGACAGGCCGCGCCCGTTTCACCGCCCGGACTCCGGCTCCATCGCCCAAAAATCATGCAAGAGCCGAAAACTGCCACTAAAATTACAAAATTCGCTTACTAAAGCGGTTTACTAAAGCGGTTTCACGACACAAGATTCACCCCATGACCGACAAGACATCCAAACCCGCCAGACTGAAGGACGTGGCCAGCCATGCGGGTCTGGCCGCGCCGACGGTGTCTCGGTTCCTCAACGGGGCGATCACCTTGCCCGAGGAAACGGTCAAACGGATCGACGCCGCCATCGCGGCGCTGAACTACCGCCCCAACCCGCATGCGCGATCGCTGTCGCTGGGCCGGTCGGACACGATGGGCCTGGCGCTGCCCGACATTTCGAACCCGTTCTTCTCAAGCTTCGCCGCCGCGACCGAAGCGGTCTGCCTGGACCGGGGGTGGTCCGTCATCCTGTCCTCGACGCTCAACCGCATCGACGGCGAGGCAAAGACATTCGACCGCCTGACCCACGGCATCTTCGACGGCCTGCTGTTTGCAACCAACCGGCCCGACGACGGCACGCTGGCCGCGTTGGTCAACGCCAATGCCGCGCGCATCGTGCTGGTGGACGAAGACATTCCCGGCACCTCGGTCCCCAAGGTGTTTTCCGACAACGAACAGGGCGGCCGCCTGGCCGGAGAAGTGCTGGCCGCCGCCGGTCACAGGGATTTCGCCTATATCGGCGGGCCCGAGAACCTGATGAGCACCATGGAACGCGGCCACGGCTTTGCCAGCGCGGTCGCCACCGCCGGGCCGGACGCCCGCGTGCACCACGTTCTGACCGGCGAACACGATGCCTTTCACGGGCGCCAGGCGATGCGCCGGCTGCTGGAAAGCACGCCGAAGGTCACCGCGATCTTCACCGGCTCGGACGCGATCTTCATGGGCGTGCTGGAAGTCATGCGCGCCCACGGGCTGCGCCCGGGACGCGAGATTTCGGTCGTCACCTTCGACGACATGGCGCCGCTTGATTTCATCGACCCGCCGGTCACCGCGATCCGCCAGCCGATCCGCGACCTGGCCGATACCGCGGTGAACCTGCTGGTCGGCCGCATCACCGGCGAAACCGGGGGCGAAGCCGATGACGGGATCGACCCCGTGAAGCTGCCCGTGACCCTCATGCAACGCGCGTCTGTCGGGCCGCCGCCGGCCTGACCCGACCCGCATTCATTCAGACCCAAAAGACCGAAGGACCCGAGAGACAATGACCAAGAAAGTGCTGCTTGTGGGCGAAAGCTGGGTAACGGCCGAGACCCATTTCAAGGGCTTCGACCAGTTCAACAGCGTGAACTTCCACCTTGGCGGCAAGCCCTTTGTCGAGGCCGTGGACGGCGACAAGTATTCCGTCACCTACTGGCCCTCGCACGAGGCGGTCGACAAGCTGGCCTTCGACATGGATGGCCTGAACGAATGGGACGTGATCATCCTGTCCGACATCGGCGCCAACACCCTGCTGCTGCACCCCGATGTCTTCCTGCGCAGCCAGCCCCGCCCCAACCGGTTGAAACTGCTGCGGGAATGGACGCTGCAGGGCGGTGCGCTGATGATGATCGGCGGCTACCTGACGTTCCAGGGCATCGACGGCAAGGGCCGCTGGCACAAGACCCCGGTCGAAGACGTGCTGCCCGTCACCTGCCTGCCCATCGACGACCGGATCGAAGTGCCCGAAGGGTTTTCGGCCGTGGTCACCCAGCCCGATCACCTGCTGATGAAGGGTGTGGAAGGCGAATGGCCGCTGCTGCTGGGCGCGAACGAAATCGTGGCGAAGCCCGGTGCCGAAGTCATCGCCACCCTGCCCGCCGGCGACGGATCGCACCCGCTGCTGGTGGCCGGCACCGCCGGCGAAGGCCGCACCATTGCATGGGCGTCCGACGTTGGCCCCCACTGGCTGCCGAACGACTTCATCGCATGGCCCGGCTACAAGCAGATCTGGCTGAACTGCCTTGACTGGCTGACCGGCGAGGACGCCTGACCATGGCTGCCGCGACGCCTGTCACCGACACGCCCCCCCGGGGGACCCCGGCCGCAACGCCCGGCGACGTCATCGTGCGGGCGCGCGGCATCACCAAGCGCTTCGGCGCGCTGACCGCGCTTGCCGGTGTCGACATGGACATCCGCGCGGGCGAGGTCACGGCCCTGCTGGGCGACAACGGCGCGGGGAAATCCACCTTCGTCAAGGTGCTGGCAGGGGCCCATCCGGCCACCGACGGCACGCTGGAAGTGGGCGGTGAAACCGTCCGCTTCAACTCGCCCAAGGAAGCCGCCGAATACGGGATCGCCACGATCTACCAGGAACTCGCCCTGTCCGAGAACCTGACCGTGACCGAAAACGTCTTTCTGGGCCACGAACTGACGCGCCGCGTCCTGGGCCTGCCCTTCCTGCGCATGCGCGAGATGCATAGCCACGTGGCCGGCCTTCTGAAGACGCTCGACGCCCATATCCACGACACCCGCGCGCTGGTCGGCGGGCTGTCGGGCGGACAGCGGCAGGCGGTGGCGATCAGCCGCGCGCTGAACCTGGAAGCGCGCGTGGTCATCATGGACGAACCCACCGCCGCGCTGGCCGTGGCGGAAACCCGCAAGGTGCTGGCCCTCGCGCGGCGCCTGGCCGAACAGGGCTGCGCCGTCGTGCTGATCAGCCACAACATCGCCGACGTGTTCGAAGTGGCGGACCGCATGGCCGTGTTCCGGCGCGGTCACAAGATCGCCGAACGCACGCATGCCGAAACCGACCCGGACGAGATCGTTTCCCTGATCACCGGCGCCCACCCCGACGCGCGGGCGCTGGACGAAAGGCTGCGCCAATAGGCCGGCCACCCACCCGGACAAACCGGGGACAAACCATGCGGCCGGATGCCGCCAGACTGACCAACTCGGAGAACCCCCTCATGCCGAAAACCCCGTTCACCCGCGCCAGCCTGCTGGCCGTCACCGCCGCGCTCGGCCTTGCCGCGCCAGCCTTCGCCGACGACAAGCCTTCGGTCGCCTTCGTCCCGCAGCTGATCGGCATTCCCTACTTCAACGCGATGGAAGCCGGCGGCAAGGCGGCGGGCGAAGACCTGGGCGTCGATTTCATCTACACCGGCCCGGTCGACGCCAACCCGGTCGACCAGCTGCAGATCGTCCAGTCGCTCATCGCCCGTGGCGTCGACGCGATCTCGGTCAGCGTCCTCGATGCGTCGGCCATGACCCCGCTGGTGAAGCAGGCCGAAGCCTCCAACGCCGTTCTCTTCACCTCGGACAGCGACGCCGCCGACAGCGGCCGCCCGGTCTATGTGGCACAGGCCTCGGACCAGGGCCTGGGCTATGCGATCATCGACCAGCTGGCGGAACGCGTTGGCCCCGGCGCCACCGTCGGCATCGTGTCGGGCGAAGCGACATCGTCGAACCTGAACGCCTGGATCGGCTACATGCAGGAACGCGCGGCCGCCAAATACCCCGACATGACGATCCTGGACCCGCAATTCGCCGGCGGCACCTCCGAGCGCGCGGCGCAGCTGACCTCTGACCTGATCTCGGCCAACCCGGACCTGGACGCGGTCGTCTCGGTCGCCTCCTCGACCTGCCCGGGCGTCGGCCAGGCCATCGAAGCCGCCGGCAAGATCGGCGACATCATCGCAACCGGATATTGCAGCCCCAACACCGTGCGGTCCTACCTCAAAAGCGGCGCGTTCGGCTTCTCGGTCCTCTGGGACCCCTACAAGCTGGGTTACCTGACCGTCTGGGCCGGCAAGCAGCTGATCGACGGCGTGCCCTTCGAGGCCGAAAACACCGTCCCGACCTTCGACGAACCGATCACGTTCGACGCCGACACCGGTGTCCTGCTGCTGGGCGAACCGGCTGTCTTCACGGCCGAAAACGTCGACGACTTCGACTTCTGATCCACTCACGGACAGACATCGCCGGGCCGCGCGGGCCAGTTCCGCGCGACCCATCCCAAAACGACCTGCCCCGGAACATCCTGCCCGGCGGCGACAGCCTTAGCGGAACGCAACGATGAACTCCTGGTCCGACCATGGACGCGAACTGACCCTCGCCCTGGCCTGCATGGCAACCGCGACGCTGTTTGCCCTGATCGAGCCGAATTACGGCACGATGGCGAATGCCCAGACGGTCCTGCGCAACAGTTACGAATTGCTGGTGATCAGCCTTGCCATGACCCTGCTGATGGCGATGGGGGCCGTCGACATCTCGATCGGGATCGCCATGGGGTTCTGTGCGCTTTTCGTGGGGTTCGGCCTGTTCGCCGGCCTGCCCCTGATCCTTGTCATCCTGATCGGCCCCGCCGTCGGCGCGGTGATCGGCCTGGGCGTCGCCGGCGTTGTCGTGGGGGGTCAGATCCCGCCCATCGTCGGCACGCTGGGCATCATGGGCGTGCTGCGCATGGCCATCTACCTGATCCTCGGCGGGCAATGGATGTCGGGCGTGCCCGGCAACCTGACCGACCTTCTGGCGTCGAAAATCCTTGGCCTGCCGGTCACGGTCTGGGGCATCGCCGCGCTGTACCTTGCCGTCTGGACCCTGCTGCGCCGCACCAGCTTCGGCCTGCATATCCTTGCTGTCGGCAATTCCGAACGCAAGGCGCGGCTGTCCGGCCTGCCCGTCGTCCGCATCCGCGTGCTGACCCATATCCTGTCGGGCATGCTGTCGGGCGCCGCCGCGATCATCTTCATCGCCACCTACCGCAACGTGACCATGACCGTCGGCACCGCCATCGGGCTGGAAGCCATCGCCGCCGTCATCCTGGGCGGCACCGCCATAACCGGGGGCAAGTGTTCGATCATCGGCACCGTGCTGGGCGTCCTGCTGCTGCGCATCATCCAGAACGGGCTTCTGATGATGGGCGTGCCGTCGCTCTGGCAGACCGTGGTCACGGGGGGCCTGCTGCTGGCCGTCCTCATCATCGAATTCGGCGCCGGCCGCCTCACCCACCTAGTCAAAGCACGGAGCCCGGCATGAGCACCGCAACCCTCGCCCGCCTGCACGGGCTGCGCAGCCACCTTGTGGTGATGATGCTGGGGATTCTCTGGGTCGCCCTGCTGGGCTTCCTGATCACGATGCAACCCTGGGTGCTGTCGCCCTGGACGATGACGTCGGTCCTGCAATTCTCGACCCTGCTGGCGCTGGTCGCCCTGGGCCAGGGGCTGGTGGTGATCGGCGGATCGGGCGTCGACCTGTCGGTCGGCGGCATCGTCTCGCTCTCGGCCATCCTGGGCGGGCTTGCCTTAACCGCCGGCCTGCCGGCTTGGTCGCTCGCCATCTTCTGCCCGGTCATGGGCGCGCTGATGGGCGCCTTCAACGGGCTGCTGGTCAACAAGCTGAAGGTCACGCCGCTGATCCTGACGCTGGGCACCTTCTACCTCTACTCCGGCACCGCGCTGGCGCTGACCAACGGCGCTTCGCTTGGCGGGCTGCCCACGTGGCTCACCACCTGGGGGCGCGGCAGCTGGGGCATCATGCCCCTGCCCTTCCTGTGGCTGGTGATCCCCGCCTACCTGGCCGCCATCCTGATCCTGTGGAAGACCTCGTGGGGCCGCTGGATCTATGCCATGGGCGCCGGAGAACGTGCGGCGCACCTGTCGGGCATCCCCGTCGACCGGCTGCGCTTCATCATCTACACGCTGACCGGCGCGCTGTGCGGTCTTGCCGGATTTGTCTCGATCGCCTGGCTGGGCAGCAGCCGGCCCAATATCGGCCTGAACCTCGAACTTGAAGCGCTGACCGCCGTCATGTTGGCCGGCGTCGCCATCGACGGCGGCAAGGGGGCCATCCCCGGCGTACTGGCCGCCGTGCTGCTGATCGTCATGCTGAAGACGGCGATGCTGCAGGGCGGGCTGAACACCGTCTGGCAAGTCGGCACCGTAGGGCTGCTCCTGATCGTCGCGCTGTTTGCCGACCGCTATTCCATGAACAAAGGGAAATGACCCATGACCGTCTCTGACGACGATGTCGCCCGCATCTCGGCCCACCTGGATGCCAATGCAGACCAGATCGCGCAAACCCTCTGCGACCTGATCGACTTCCCCTCGATCGTCAAATCCGACCCGACACAGGCCGGCCCGGGCGAAAGCGACTGCCAGCTTTACCTGCAGCAGCGGCTGGACGCGATGGGGATGCAAACCGACCTGTGGGAACCCGATGGCCCGGCGCTTTACGCCAAGTACGAAGGCCGCGCCGGCGCCCACAAGGGCCGCACCTTCGACGGCCGCCCCAACCTGGGCGGCACGCTGAAGGGCACCGGCGGCGGCCGGTCCCTCATGCTGACCGGGCATATCGACGTGGTCCCACCGGGGCCGATCGAACATTGGACCACGGACCCGTTCAAGGCGGAAATCATCAATGGGCGCGTCCACGGGCGCGGTGCGGTGGACATGAAGGGCGGCGTGGCTTCCATGCTCTGCGCGCTGGAGGCGGTGCATGCGCTTGGCTACAAGCTGAAGGGCGACGTGGTCTTCACCACGGTGGTGGATGAAGAGATCGGGGGCATGGGATCCCTGGCCATGGTCGACCGGGGCTTCAAGGCCGACGCCGGGATCATGACCGAACCCACCGACAACCGCATCGCCCCGATCTGCCACGGCATCCTGTGGGGGCGGATCATCATCGACGGCATCGGCGGGCACGCGGAACTCGTCCCCAAGGGCTGGAACCAGACCGGCCCGGTCGACGCCGTGACCCTGACCCGCCAAGTGCTGGACGGGATCGACGTGTTGAACCGGCGCTGGCAATACGACCCGGTCAAGAACCACCCGCTGATGGCCCTGCCCAACCAGATCATCGTGACCGGCCTCGAAGTCGGCGAGCACCCCGCCTCCATCGCCGGGCGCGGCGTGATCACCTTCGACGCGCAGTACCTGCCCCACGAACATGACGACGTGGCCCTGGGCGGCAAGGTCCGCAATGAAATCGAAGACCACATCGCCCGTATCTGCGAGGTCGACCCCTACCTGCGCGCCCACCCGGCCCGGGTCGAATGGATCCTCGACGCCGACTGCGCCGAGATCCCGGCGGATCACCCCGCCGTCACGGCCATGCAGGCGGCCAGCGCCAGCGCCGGACTGAACCCGGTGCTCGACGGCTTCGGCGCCCACAGCGACATCGGCCTGCCCACCACTCTGGGCGGCACACCGACCTTCAACTTCGGCCCGGGCGATCCCGCATTTGCCCACCAACCCAACGAACAGGTCGACATCGACGACCTCGTGGCCTGCTCCAAGGCCATCGCCCTTCAGATCCTGAGCTGGTGCGCCTGACGCGCCGCCTCTGACAGACTCTCCCCGACTGGCCGCGGCGTAAGACCCGCGGCCTTTTTTTGCTGGATAGAATGTCGAAGCCGTCCTCTCCCATGACGACGGAACGCTGAACGCGGGCCTGCCGCCGGAGTATTTTTCAAAGGTGAACCCGACCCTACCGAGAAACCCGATGGCCACCGAAAGCTACACCACGACCTGGGACGTCACCTCGGCGTAAGCACCAACCGGGCTCAAGTCGCAGCTGGATGAAAGTTCAGTGGCAGGTCTGAGCTACCCCCCGAAATTCGGACACTGACATAAGCTACGATTTGCAGTCTGCTGATCTTCGACGAGAAGGAGATCAGAGATGTCGAAACGGAAGCAGCACGCGCCTGAGTTCAAGGCGAAGGTCGCGCTGGAAGCCCTGAAAGGCGAGGAGACGGCCGCCGAGCTGGCAAGCCGGTTCGGGGTGCATCCGACGATGATCCATCAATGGAAGCGAGCCCTGCTCGAAGGCGCCTCCGGTGTGTTCGAGCGCGGGGGCCGCAAGAAGCCCGAGATTGACGAGGAGCAGGTGAAGGAGCTCCACGCCAAGATCGGGGAGCTGGCGGTGGCCAACTCTTTTTTGGAACGAAAGCTGAAGCCCTGGGGCGGGAAGTGAGGCGCGGCATGATCGAGCCGGACCACCCGGACCTGTCGATCGGCCAGCAGTGCAAGCTGCTGTCGATCGCGCGCTCGTCTTTCTACTACACGCCCAAGGTCGAGTCTGAGCGGAACCTCGGCCTGATGCGGCGGATCGACGAGCAGTTCCTGGAGACGCCGTTCTTCGGCGTTCGGCAGATGACCTGGCATCTGCGTAACGACGGACACCTTGTGAACGAGAAGCGCATCCGGCGACTGATGCGCCTGATGGGGCTAATGCCGATTTACGAGAAGCCCAACACGAGCAGGCCGACGAAGGGCCACAAGACCTATCCCTACCTGCTCAGAGGTCTGCGGGTGGAACGCCCGAACCAGGTCTGGTGCTCGGATATCACCTACCTGCCCATGCGGCGCGGGTTCCTATACCTCGTGGCGATCATGGACTGGCACACCCGCAAGGTCCTGTCCTGGCGGATCTCGAACACGCTGGAGGCCGACTTCTGTGTCGAGGCGCTGAACGAGGCCATCCACAAGTTCGGCCCGCCAGAGATAATGAATACAGATCAGGGATCCCAGTTCACCTCCTTTGCCTGGACGGATCGGCTCCGCCGGTCCAGCGTGCGCATATCGATGGATGGGAAAGGCCGGTTCCTCGACAACATCTTCATCGAGAGGCTGTGGCGCACCCTGAAATACGAGTGCGTCTACCTGCATGCCTGGGAGACCGGATCGGAGACGAAAGCGGCCATCCGGAAATGGATGAGCTTCTACAACAACCAGCGCCCGCATTCAGCCCTGGGCGGCCAGCCTCCGGCGCTGGTCTACTGGCAGAGAAATGATATCAACCAACCCGATCAGCAGGTGCAACGAGTAGCTTAATTTACGCCAGATCCTGTCCAATAGATGGGGAGTAGCTCAGTGGCAGGTCACCGGAACCACAGACACGAAAAAAGCGCCCGATTGGGCGCTTTGGATGAACCAGATTGGGTTCTTCTGGAGGCAACACACCAAACGGATCAACGCAAACACACTGGTGCGTTCACATCTGCAGTTTTTAGAAAGGAAAGTTGGTTGCGGGGAGAGGATTTGAACCTCTGACCTTCAGGTTATGAGCCTGACGAGCTACCTGGCTGCTCCACCCCGCGACACTGGGTATTACAATCATATCAGAGAGAATTGGGTATTCGCTAGGTCTGGCGGTGAGCTACTCTCCCACGTCTTGAGACGCAGTACCATTGCCGCGGCGGCACTTAACTTCCGGGTTCGGGAAGGGACCGGGTGTTTTGCTCGCGCTATGGCCACCAGACCGAGGGAATACCCACGTCGCGCTTGCCGCGACGGGTGCGAGGCAGCGTCTTTTGCTTGCAAAAGGCGCGTTCGCACACCCAGTCATGCCAGGCGCGACGGGAGACGATGCTGTGATCGTCTCTCTTCATATCAACGTGTTGTTCAAGCAAGCATGCTTTTTGGTGAGGTCATGTCTGTCTTTTTCTAGATCAAATCAAGCCTATCGGGCCATTAGTACCGGTCAGCTGAACGTATCGCTACGCTTACACCTCCGGCCTATCGACGTGGTGGTCTACCACGGCCCTCAGGGAGACCTTGTTTTGAGGGGGGCTTCCCGCTTAGATGCCTTCAGCGGTTATCCTGTCCGATCATAGCTACCCAGCACTGCTATTGGCATAACAACTGGTCCACCAGTGGATCGTTCACCCCGGTCCTCTCGTACTAGGGGCAACTCCTCTCAAGTCTCCTACACCCACGGCAGATAGGGACCGAACTGTCTCACGACGTTCTAAACCCAGCTCACGTACCTCTTTAAACGGCGAACAGCCGTACCCTTGGGACCTGCTCCAGCCCCAGGATGAGATGAGCCGACATCGAGGTGCCAAACACTGCCGTCGATATGGACTCTTGGGCAGTATCAGCCTGTTATCCCCGGCGTACCTTTTATCCGTTGAGCGATGGCCCTCCCACTTGGGACCACCGGATCACTATGGCCGTCTTTCGACTCTGCTCGACTTGTCAGTCTTGCAGTCAGGCTGGCTTCTGCCATTGCACTCAACGAGCGATTTCCGACCGCTCTGAGCCAACCTTCGCGCGCCTCCGTTACGCTTTAGGAGGCGACCGCCCCAGTCAAACTACCCACCACAGAAGGTCCCGGACCCGGATAACGGGCCGCGGTTAGACAACAAGAATGCGAAGGGTGGTATCTCAAGGGTGACTCCACAGAAACTGGCGTTCCTGCTTCAAAGTCTACCACCTATCCTGCACATCCCAGTCCTGTTGCCAGTCTGAAGTTGTAGTAAAGGTGCACGGGGTCTTTCCGTCTAACCGCGGGAAGCCTGCATCTTGACAGGCAATTCAATTTCGCTGAGTCGATGTTGGAGACAGCGGGGAAGTCGTTACGCCATTCGTGCAGGTCGGAACTTACCCGACAAGGAATTTCGCTACCTTAGGACCGTTATAGTTACGGCCGCCGTTTACCTGGGCTTCAATTCAGAGCTCTCACCCCTCCTTTTAACCTTCAGGCACCGGGCAGGCGTCAGACCCTATACGTCGTCTTGCGACTTCGCAGAGCCCTGTGTTTTTAATAAACAGTCGCCACCCCCTGGTTTGTGCCCCCGGCACTCTTGTACCGGGCCTCCTTCTCGCGAACTTACGGAGGTATTTTGCCGAGTTCCTTCAACATCGTTCTCTCAAGCGCCTTGGTATGCTCTACCAGTCCACCTGTGTCGGTTTAGGGTACGGTCTGATGGAGGGCTATTTCCAGGAACTGTCTTGGATACGCTCCAATCCGATAAGGAACGTACGCCGCCACAATCCGTCACATCCTCCTGGCCCACGAATATTAACGTGGTTCCCATCGTCTACGCATTTCTGCCTCGACTTAGGGGCCGGCTTACCCTGCTCAGATTAGCTTTAAGCAGGAACCCTTGGACTTTCGGCGAGAGTGTCTCTCACACTCTTTGTCGCTACTCATGTCATCATTCTCGCTAGTGATCTCTCCACCGGATGGCTCACGCCCCGGCTTCATCGAAAGCCTCGCGTCTCCAATGCGGGCGAACCCGCTAAGGAGACATGAGACTATGTCACACTACGCTCTGCTACCATGCCTTACGGCATCCTCAGCTTCGGCTCATGGCTTGAGCCCCGTTACATCTTCGCCGCAGGACAACTTATTTAGACCAGTGAGCTGTTACGCTATCTTTAAAGGATGGCTGCTTCTAAGCCAACCTCCTG